>CBINIO010000242.1:0-6554 GCA_966250725.1 uncultured Chitinophaga sp. | reverse complement strand
GCTCACGCGGGAGTTTGAAGACCATCCGCTCGGGAGTGTGATCCACTTGCTCCTTTTTCGCGAACGGTCCTATAACGATGGCGGGAATGCGGCTTCCGGGGCCCCAGCGGTCGATAACCGGCGGCGCTACGTGATCAAAAAAGCCGCCGAACTCGTCATAGGTGAGAATGACCAGCGCATCCTTCGCGTTAGGCCCTTCCAATACCGCGTTGATCAGTTTCACGGCCAGCTGTTCGGAGGAATATACATCAGAGCTGCCGGGATGTTCGTCATTTCCACCGCCGGGTTTCACAAAAGAAACGGCCGGCAAGGTGCCGTCGTTCGCAGCTTTGAGGAAATCATTCTGGTCCTTCATATGTTTTCTGCCTTCCGTTCCTTCTTTATAATTGGTGAAAAACAGGAAGGGCTCGTGATGATAGGCAAAATTGTTTTTTCTTCCCGCCACCGCATCGTCCCATCCTTCCGAATACCATGCCCAGGATACGCCTTTTTCGCTCAGCCGGTCGCCGATGGTCGGCATGTTTTGCGAGGGCAGCAGCCTGGAAGTGTCCGATTTGGGAGGATACGGTTTGTTGCGGGAAAGAATATGATTGACTACATAACCGTCAGGTGTAACGATGCCGTCTTTTATCATTTTTCCATTGTCGTCCAGCTTGGCGACCAACGATTCCGGGGCATCCGGCCAAACCGGAACGGCGGCCGAAATAAGAAAAACGTGGTTAAAATAGGAGCCGCCAAAAACGCTCTGGAAGAAGTTGTCGCACAACGTATATTGACTGGCTATCGGGTACAAGGGCAGCTTTTGAGTCGTGTAATAGCCCATGGCCAGTCCTTTGGAAGCATTATACGCCGCAAACCGGTCCATCTTCCCGCCGTTGATCTGTAGCTGGTTATGAAAAAAACGGTGCGTTACGTCCGGCGTTTTTTTGTCGGAAGGCACATACTGGTCTATGTTAAAAAGCTGGTTGGGCAGATTGGTCGGGAAAGAGTTGTTCCTGGGGATCTCGGGCAGGTATTTATAAGGCACTCCCTTTTCATCAACCTGGATAAAATTCCCTTTCCGCGCATGCTCAATGCCATTCGCACCTTTGAATTCGCCATACAGGTTATCGAAACTACGGTTCTCCATATATATCACCACGAGATGATTGATCTGCCGGATACCCTCATCAAATGAAACCTGCTGCCGCTGCGCCTTCCTGCTGGTCCCGCAGCTGCTGACCCCGGCGATAATAAGAGCGATAAAAAAAAGCCGTTGTATAGTCATTCGTATCCTTTTTAGAAAATTTAGTGATGGGAGGTAAAGATCCTCACTACAAACTTATCATATTTTGCCATACTTATCCGTCATTTATGGATGCTGTACGTAACCGAGCCTCCGGCGCCCAGGGATTTGCCGGTCAGCAGCACCCGCCGGATGTCCCGGCCTTTCCATGACTGTTTCATATGCCGGTCTTCCGGGGCGGTCAGCGCTACCGTTTCCACGCTGGCGTCCCATAATTTTTTGTTGTAGTCCAGGTATATTTTTTCCTGGTTGGGCAGGCTGAAAACGATTTTCCCCGGCGTGGAAATGTCGATATCGCAAACCGACATGAACGATTGCGTGATGCCCGCAGGTTTTGCGTCCATCGAATACGTATCGTTCACCCGGATGATGCCGTTACGTTTATTCATTTCCACCTTACGCCGCCAGCTTTTGATCCCCGCCTCCGGGGGATAGGCGCCCGCTATCTCCATCGTCAATTGCGCCGAGCTGGCGGTTTTCCGGTAGCCGACTTCCTTCGCGGAAAATTTAGCCCCGCCCGCTTGCTGCTGCCCGTTGATAGCGGGCAGGTTGTGGTAGGAAGACGTATTGAACCATAACTTGTACCTGTCTTTTGAGAAGGTCCTCGCGGTATAGGTGCCCGAACCGGCGTCGATGATCACGGGGAAACCGTCGGCATACACGATAAAATCGCCCACGTCGTTGTGGTTATGGCTTTCGCCGTTATGACCGGCGTGCGCGGCCACGAACATTCCATTTTCCGAACGCGCCGCCATTAACTGCACGTCGCCGTACCATACGTCGGGCGTCGCGTTCTCGTGGTAAGCATACGCCGAGCAGTCTTTTATGGCCAGGAGGTTATAGATCCGCCGCATCGTGGTAAAAACCCCTACCCCCTCAGCCTGGCCATACGAGTTGTACATCAGGCTGCCAAAATTCGTCATGGCCGCGGAGCCTGTCTTTTTACCAAACCGGTAGATCATCAGGCCGTCCGGCGTAATTTCCGGGTGGGCGTCGGCTACATTGATGAAATACTTTCCTGCGATATGGGTTTCCTGGATATAGGCCCCCATTTTCCGGATAAAAGGATCGTTATAAATGTTCACTTTTCCGCCTGTGGCGTCATACAACAGGTTTAAGGCATCGAATACACAGCCGCCGGCGGCGTTCCAGTAACCGGGCCCTTCGTCGCAGCCTCCGTCCGGTCCCAGGCCGTTGACATACTGGTCTATGAGCTTAATGGCAATATTTAATGCCGCCGCCCGTTTGGCCTCATCCTTTTCGATCAGCAAATTCGCCAATATATAATTGGAAGCGATCCAGGGAGCCCAGTTGTTAAGTTTGGCGTCGGGCCTGCCGCCGCCCATCCAGCGATATTTTGCCGTAGTCATCGGGTCAAGCACTCTCCTGGTAATTTCATAGCTGATGCGGCGGCGTATCAATTTCGAGGTTTTATCCAGCTCCGGCCCGATGAAATAATCGGTCAATGACAGTAATGCTGCCGTTTCCGCGGCAAAAAGATCCACGACCGGATCTTCCACATCGGGCAGGCCCTTACCGGCTTTCTGATAATGAATATGCGCGCTGATGCCCCAAAAGGTTTCCTCGCATATCGCCCATATCCCGTCCAGTATATGATCCGTAAACCGGCCCCTGCCTTCCACCGCTTCGGCCAGCACCATATTCCACAGCTGCCTGCGGTTGCCAAAGGAAATTTCCTCGTAATCCGTGCGGTTGCCGTTGCGCACATATTCCAAAGCGACCGTTGCGGGGATGCTCCTGAAATCTTTTTTCAGATCGGCTTCCCCCTTCCTGACGAGCGCGGCGATCACCGAATCCGGCAGCACCTGCTTCCATTCGGCGGAAGTTTGTGGGAATGGTTTAAACAGGGCCTGGGGGATCAGCGCCCCCGGAAGCGCCTGCTGCGCTGATTTTTGCAAAAGGTTGCGTTGAACGGTTTGCGCTGCCGCATAAAATGAGTCCATGACACCGATCGACAATAACAGGAAGGCGCATAGGTACTTTAAAGATTTCCGCATAAGCGTTTTTTTATAAAAATCGTTATCAAATAAATATGGAACAGGCCCTCATGGAACCATTCGGGAGAAGGCACCGGGCATCATTAACTCTCGGAGAGAATACGGCGTTTTGTGCGCCTAAGAAGCATATTCCCGGGACAGACGTGCAGTTGGGCCGGATCCCGTTTGAGCGGGCAGGGCTCCGTGCATTTACCCATCTGCGCAGGTTTCGCAACACAATTCAAAGGCCCGCTCATCTTAGGCCCTCTTCCGCGCAGGCGCGAAAACAATCGTGCTTTTCATATCGTGGAACATCTTCAATATAGCGGCTTCACACAACCAGGAGCTAAAAATAATAATTTTTTGATAAGATGGGGGAGATATGAACCTCGCTCCTTCCCCACCACGATTTTTCTTCTTTTTCGAAAAAATGCTTTGAATTCCGAAACACTTAATTACATTTGTCTACAAATCCTATAGACTAATAGGATATTAAATCAACCATACAACAATCAATATGAAAAAAGCATTCCCATTCTTTATCCTTGCTTTCCTCCTCGCCAATGCCGCCTCCGCGCAAAAGATCGTCAAAGGCGTAGTGAGAGGAGAAAAAGGAGCCCCCGTACCCGGCGCCACCATCAGTCTTAAAGGCTCTACCAACCACGCCATTGCAGACAACCGGGGGCAATTCAGCTTGCAGACATACGCCCCTTTTCCGCTCTCACTGGCCGTTTCCTCCATCGGGTTCGCCACCGGCATCGTGGAAGTCACCGAACAAAACCAGGATTCCATCGTGGTGGTGCTGGCTATCGACAACCGGCTGCTGAACGAAGTATCCGTTACAGCACGCCGCCGGAACGAAAAGATACAGAACGTGCCCATCGCTATTTCCGTAGTGCGGGGCAGCGTGATCGAAGACGCGGGCGCCTTTAACGTGAACCGTGTGAAAGAGCTGATCCCGACCGTTCAGCTTTATTCTTCCAACCCGCGCAATACCACGCTCAATATCCGCGGTCTCGGCTCCACCTTCGGGCTCACCAACGACGGCATCGACCCCGGCGTGGGCTTTTACCTGGACGGTGTGTATTATGCCCGTCCCGCCGCCACCACGTTGGATTTTGTGGACATAGAACAGATCGAGGTGCTGCGCGGGCCGCAGGGCACGCTGTTTGGTAAAAACACCACGGCGGGCGCGCTGAACATCACCACCCGCAGGCCGTCCTTCTCCCCCGGCGCCAGCGTGGAAGCCAGCTATGGCAACTACGGCTACATCCAGGCGAAGGCCTCCGTTACGGGCGCCATTACACGCAAGCTCGCGGGACGGCTTTCTTTCTCCGGCACGCAGCGGGACGGTACGCTGTACAATGTTTCTACCCTGCAAAACGTGAACGACATCAATAACATCGGCGGGCGCGCGCAGCTGCTTTACACGCCCGGCGAAAACGTCAGCATCACGCTGACCGGCGACGCGTCCAAACAACGCCCGGAAGGTTATGCGCAGGTGATCGCGGGCGTCGTAAAAACCAAACGGCCGGATTACCGCCAGTTCGACAACATCATTGCGGACTTCAAATACCAGCTGCCCAGCCGCAATCCCTTCCACCGCCTGATCGATCACAACACCACCTGGCGCTCGGGCAACGACCTCGGCGGCGTTTCGCTGAACGTGGACGCGAAGATCGGCAACGGCACGCTCACCGCTACTTCGGCCTGGCGCTACTGGCACTGGGACCCGTCAAACGACCGCGACTTTACCGCGCTCCCCGTGCTCTCGCTGTCGCAGGCTACGTCCAAACACCAGCAATGGTCGCAGGAAGTGCGCTACGCAGGCAACTTCTCCTCCAGGCTCAGCGGTGTGATCGGCGTTTTTGTGATCGGGCAGGACCTGAAAACGGATCCCGTGCATATTGAAGAAGCGGGTTCCGCGCAATGGCGTTTTTCACAAAACAGCACGAGCGAATTATGGAAAACGCCCGGTCTGCTGGACGGTTACGGCATCCGCACCACTTCCAGGCTCCAGACGCTGAGCGCGGCGGTGTTCGGGCAGCTGGACTGGGCCATCACGGACCGGCTGCACGTATTGCCCGGCCTGCGGTATAACTACGACGACAAAAAAGTGGATTTCGACCGCAAAACGTACGGCGGTCTCGAAACCACCGATCCCGCGCTGCTGGCGCTAAAAGCGGCCGTATATTCTCCCCAGGCCTTCAACGTGAATACGGACAACACCAACCTCACGGGCCAGCTGACCGTTTCCTTCAAAGCCAGCCGCAACATCAATACCTACGCGACCTTCTCCACCAATTACAAACCGGTGGGCCTCAACCTGGGCGGTCTTCCCACCGCCGACGGCAAACCGTTGCTGGAACTGGCCGAGATCAAACCCGAATATGTGCAGCATTACGAAGCCGGCATAAAAACAACGCCCTCTGCTTCTTCCACATTGAACCTCGCTATCTTTAACACGGATATCAGGGATTATCAGACACAGGTGCAATCCGGCCAGCTGGGCGTGAACCGGGGTTATCTCGCTAACGCGGAGAAAGTGCAGGTGCGCGGCGCGGAGCTGGACGGCAACATCCGCTTCAATAACCATTTTTCGCTCTTCGGCGCCGTAGCGTACACGGACGGGAAATACAAATCATTCACGCACGCCCCGGTGCCCCTGGAAGAAGTGGGCGGTCCCAACGCGTTCAAGGACATCTCCGGCGGAAGGCTCCCCGGCATTTCCAAATGGACGGTTACGCTGAGCGGCGAAGCCTCCACTGCAGGCAACTTCCTCGGTCAGAACGGCCGGTACTTCCTTGCGCTGGACGGGTATTACCGCTCTGAATTTTCATCCAGCCCGTCCCCTTCGGCTTACCTGAATGTGGACGGTTATGCACTGTTCAACGGAAGGCTCGGGTTCCGCGCGGCGAAAGGCGTGTCGGTGTTCGTATGGGGCAGGAACCTTTTCAACAAAGATTACTTCGAACAATTGCTGGTGGCGGGCGGCAACGCGGGGCAATATGCCGCAGTGCTGGGCGATCCGCGAACGTACGGCATTACGTTACGGTATGTGTTCAGCCCGGCTAATTGAGAAAGCGGATATGTTGCAGACGGCGTATGCTTCCCGAGCGTACGCCGTTTTTATTGACTTGCAGGCAGCCTATGCTTTTGGAGCGTACGCTGTTTTTGATTTACAGATGGTGTATGCTTCTCGAGCGTACACCGTTTTTTATTGAAGAATCAAGCATATTAATGACGGCGTCCCTGAAGTCCACGACGTTCTC
>CBINIO010000241.1:0-6558 GCA_966250725.1 uncultured Chitinophaga sp. | reverse complement strand
TATTTAAATTTGGCCGCTAATTTAGGCATTTTATGTTTTAGAAAGGGGATTTCTTTGGGGGGAGATGATGATATGCTTTATAGGATTAACTTTGCCGGGCACAAAATACGGCTATGCTGGAACAGATCAACGAAGCGGCCGCCTATATCAGGCGTTTTGCGAAGGAAGCGCCCGAGGCGGGCATCATTCTCGGCAGCGGGCTGGGCAACCTGGCGGCGGAAATCACCGGCCGCACGGAAATATCCTACCATGACATCCCGCATTTCCCGCCGGCCACGGTGGAAGGGCATTCCGGCAAGCTGATCCTCGGGCGGCTCAACGGCCGGCCGGTGGTGGCGATGGCGGGCCGTTTCCATTATTATGAAGGGCTCAGCATGCAGCAGGTCACTTTTCCCGTGCGCGTCATGAAAGCACTGGGCATTCATACCCTGCTTATTTCCAATGCGGCGGGGGGAATGAATAAAGCCTTCAGGGTGGGAGATCTCATGATCATCACCGACCACATCAACCTGCAGCCGGAGCACCCGCTGCGCGGCCGGAACCACGATGCGCTGGGCCCGCGCTTTCCCGATATGAGCGAGCCCTACGCCAAACCGCTCGTAAGCGCGGCAAAGGCCATCGCATCCGCCAAAGGCATATCTTTACATACCGGCGTGTATGTGGGCGTACAGGGCCCCACCTTCGAAACCCGGGCGGAATACAGGTTCATGCACCTCATCGGCGGCGATGCCGTGGGCATGAGCACCGTGCCGGAAGTGATCGTAGCCATCCACAGCGGCCTGAAAGTGTTCGCCATGAGCGTGATCACCGACCTGGGCATCAGGGACGAAGACAATGTGATCACCCACGAAGAGGTGCTGGCGGCGGCTAAAGGCGCGGAACCACATTTAACATATATTTTCAGCGAACTGGTCCGACAATTGTAGCAAATTGCGGGCTTACACGAATCATCAGGATGAGGCATTTCATTATCGTTTTTTTACTGCTTGTATGCTCCGCCCCGGCCCTCCGGGCGCAATTCAACACCAACCGCCTTCCCGGCGGAGGCGGCAACGCATCCATGCAGCGCGATACCAGCAAGCACGAACATGAGCCCGATACGCTCACGCTCCGCTACCGTTTCCTCGACGAGCCGACGGACTTCATGCTGGATTCCACCATTTCGGACTTCCAGCTCAACTACCTGCGTGTGCCCGCCACGTATATGAGTCTTGGCAACAACGGCAACGCCGCCCGCAACCTGCTGCTCACGCCCCGCATGACGCCGGGCTTCGACGAAGGTTTTCACGCCTTTGACGTTTACGGCTACAATCACAGCAACGCGCGTTTTTATAATACCAACCGGCCTTATTCCGAGCTGGGCTATCTCATCGGCGCCAAACAGGAGCAGATGATCAACCTGATGCATACGCAGAACAGGGGAGAGAAATTCAATTTTTCATTCGCGTACCGCAAGATCAACTCGCCCGGCTTTTACCGCAACCAGAGCACCAACCACGACAACTACAACGTAACGGCGAATTACAACAGCCAGAACAAACGGTACCATATTTTCGGGAGCTATTATCTCAACAAGCTCAACGGCGGCGAGAACGGCGGCATCCGGAACCCGGCCGACCTTTCCAATCCCGAATACACGCAGCTGCGCCTCATCCCCACCAATCTCGGCGGCGCCAGCGGGCAAAGCAGCAGCAGCTTCTTCAACACGTCCATCCCCACCAAGAACGATTACCAGGAAGCGAGCATCCTGCTGCGCCAGCAATACGACTGGGGGAAGGGGGACACCCTTCACATAAACGATACCACCGACGTCTACAAGTTCGACCCGCTGTTCAGGGTGGAACATACTTTCAGCTATACGCAAAATACTTACGAGTTCATCGATTCCGCCCCGGATTCGCTCTGGTACGCCAACCACTATGGTTTCGAGATACCGGAGGGCGGGTCGGACAGCGTGTTTACCTTCCACCAATGGCGCACCATCAGCAACGACGTGTCCGTGATGCAATTCCCCGTGCGCGGCAACACGGCGCATTTCATCAAGCTGGGCGGCGGGCTGGACAATATCAGGGGGCGTTTCCAGGCAGACACGATCACGTTCATGAACTTCCGCGTGCACGGCGAATACCGCAACAAAACCCGCAACGAGCGCTGGGACCTCCAGGCCAAAGGGGAGTTTTACGTGCTCGGCGAAAATGCGGGCGACTATGCCGTGATGGGGCGCCTCAGCCGCTATCTCAACGAAACGCTCGGCCACGTGAGCCTCATGGCGATGAACGTGAACAAGGAACCCTCGTACGTGTACCGTTTCTTTGGCTCCAACCAGCATATTCCCTGGCAGAACCTCGACCTGGACAAGGAGAACATCACGCAGATACAGTTCAAGGCGGACAATAAAAAGCTGAAGTACAACGTGACGGCGAATTATTACCTGTTCAACAAATACACCTATTTTAAAAGCTATACCGAAAGCGACCAGTTCACCGGGCTTTTTAACCTCCTGCAGCTGGTGGCCTACAAACGGCTCGAGCTGGGCAACTTCACCATCGACGGCGACCTGGCCTTCCAGCAGATCGCGGGCGACGCGCCGGTGCAGATACCGGCTTTCTGGGGCCGGCTGCGCATGGCCTATACCGCGCGGCTGTTCAAAAACCTGAACCTGTACACAGGGCTCGAAGGAAAATACAATACGCCGTATTACGCGGACGACTACTCGCCGGTGATCGGCCAGTTCGTTTACCAGAACCTGCAGCAGTTCAGCAACATGCCCGAGGTGGCGGCTTTCGCGCATTTCAGGATCAAGTCGTTTACGGCGTACGTGCGGGCGGAGAACCTGAACTCTTTCCTCTGGGATTATAACTTTTACGCGCCGCTATACCCCAGCAACGACTTCGGGGTGAGAGTGGGGCTGCGCTGGTGGTTCGTGAACTAGCCGCCGCCGGCCGGCGCAACGGTTTTTCGGCCGGAATAGCTTACATTTGTATCGTGAAAAAGTTGCTCACCATATGTTTTGCCATACTTTACACGCTGATTACCAGCGGGTTCAGTGTTAACG
This sequence comes from uncultured Chitinophaga sp., assembly GCA_966250725.1. Lineage (GTDB taxonomy): Bacteria > Bacteroidota > Bacteroidia > Chitinophagales > Chitinophagaceae > Chitinophaga. The sequence goes on along the minus strand of CBINIO010000241.1, from coordinate 3,503 downwards.
CGCATTATTGTATGGGCGAGCTGGCATCGGTGGACCTGCATGACCGCTCCCAGGAACCCTGCCCTAAATGCGGCATGCCTTTAAAAGGCGATTGCTGTAAGGACGAGGCGAAGTTCTTCAAAATGGACGATTCTCACCAGGCCGCCAAAGCCTTTGCCGGTATTACCGCAAGCTGGACGGCAGTGCCGGTGGCTATTCAGCCCGAATGGCTCCAGCCCGTTCTCAACGCCCCGGTCTCCAACAGATGGACCCCCGTCTACGCGCCGCCGCCGCTCGCGGCGATCCCGCTTTACAAGCAGCATTGCATCTTCCTGGTCTGATACCGTTCCATTCCCCGGAACGAGAATTCCGTGCGCATTACCGCACGATCATTTATTTATTCAAACCAATCAGATCATGAAAACGATATTGCTTGCTATCACGTTCATCACGGCGCAATTCACCGCGTCCGCACAATATAAAAAGGCCGATTTGCAGGTAGCGGGCCTCACCTGCGCCATGTGTTCCAACGCCACGCAAAAGGCGCTGAAAACGCTTCCTTTCGTGGACCGTATCGATACCGACCTGAACACGGCCACCTTCACGCTCAATTTCAAACCCAACTCCGCCGTAAGCCTCGACCAGATCCGCGAAAAAGTGGAAGGCGCGGGGTTTTCCGTAGCCACGCTGAAAGTGACGGCTCATTTTAACGGCGTGAAAGTGGAGAACGATACGCACATCCCGTTTGCCGGGCAAACGCTGCATTTTATGAACGTGAAGCCGCAGGTGCTCAGCGGTGAAAAGACGGTGACGGTGATCGACAAGGACTTTGTGCCCGCGAAACAGTATAAAAAATACAGCGCGCAGACGAAGATGTCCTGCTACGCCACCGGCACCATGGCCGATTGCTGCCATCCCGCCGCCAAACCGGCCGGTAAACGAGTGTATCACGTAACCATTTAAGCCCCCGTTCCATGCTCAAACAACTATTTTTATTCGCGGCACTGACCGGAACGGCCGTGGTTGCCCGCTCGCAGGAGCTGTACGTGTACACCGAACCCGCCAGCAATATGGCAACCAATTCACTCGGCGTAAGGGTCACGAACAGGTTTTTTCCCATGGACCATGCGGATTACACCGGTTACCGCCTGCAGCCCGAAGTGATGTTCGGCGCGTCCAAAAAGCTGATGCTGCATGCCAGCGGTTATTTTTCGAACATGATGCAAAAGCAGTTCGAGTTTGAAGGCGCGAGCGTGTACGCCAAATACCGCTTCTTCTCCAGGGACGACGTGCAGTCGCATTTCCGGATGGCGGCTTTCGTAAAAGGCTCGCTCATCAATAACACGTACATACCGCCTGTCGGCGAAGGCCACGATCACACCGCCAAACCGTTCAGCAACGAAGATCTCGACCTCGACGGCGGCACTTCCGGCGTAAGCGGCGGCATCGTAGCCACGCAGCTGCTGCATAAGGTGGCGTTGTCGGGCGCCGTTACGTACGACCGGTATATGCGCAACACCAAAGACGCGATGCCGCTCTTTTTTTCGAAGAACGCGCTCAACTACAGCGTTTCAGCGGGCTACCTGCTGCTGCCGCGCAAATACAAAAGCTACAAGCAGACCAACGTGAACCTGTACGTGGAATTTCTCGGCAAAAGCAACCTCGACCAATACCGCCGGAACTATTATGTGGACATGGCGCCCGCCGTGCAGTTCATCATCAACAGCAACTCGAGGGTGGACCTCGGTTACCGCTGGCAGCTGTACGGCGATATGGACCGCGTGATGGACAGAAGTTTTCTCGTACGGTACGAATTTAATTTTTACAACATCAGAAAGCAGCGTTAATATGAGCAAGGCAGAATTGTATATAAAAAACATGGTTTGCCCGCGATGCATTAAAATGGTGCGGTACGTGCTGGAGCACCAGGGCCTGGACGTGCTGGACGTAAGCCTGGGAAAGGCTTTGGTGAAAGAAGCGCCCACTCCGGAACAGCTCGCCGCCGTTGCGGAAGCGCTGAAGGCGGAAGGGTTCATCCTGCTGGACGACCGCCGGCATCAGACCGTGGAGGCCATCAAAAATTTTGTGGTGGAAACCGTGCATTACGGCGAGCTGGACGAGCTGAACGAAAATTTCTCCACGCTGCTTTCGCAAAAGCTGCAAAAAGATTATCACCAGCTGAGCAAGCTGTTTTCCGAAATAGAGAACACCACCATCGAGCAATTCACCATTCAGCAGAAGATAGAGCGGGTGAAAGAATTGCTGGTATACGGCGAGCTGACGCTCAGCGAGATCGCTTACAAGCTGGGATACAGCAGCGTGGCGCATCTTTCAGGACAGTTCAAAAAAGTGACGGGGCTTACGCCCAGCCATTTCAAACAGCTGAAGGAAAACAAACGCAAACCGCTCGATCATATCTGACCGGTTTGCAGAGGAGGGTGTATCTGTTTTCGATACACCCTCTTTTTTTGGGATTAAAGCCGGTCAGCTTCCTTTGATGGAATGAATGTAGGCCGTCAGTTCCGCCACCTGTTTACCCGTGAGCGCGCCTTTCCATGAGCGCATCCCTTTCTCCGGAACGCCGTTCCATATCGTGCTGAAAATTTCTTTTGTGCTGCCGCCGTGCAGCCAGGTATCGTCCGTGAGGTCGGGCCCGACCATGCCTTTGCCCTGCGGGCCGTGGCACATGGCGCATTTGCCGACGAACGTGAGCCTGCCTGCTTTCACTGATGCTTCGTCGCTCAGCTCCGGCACATTGTTTTCGTCGATCGTTTCTTCCGCAACGGCCGGCGCGGCGGCCTGCACGGGCGCTGCGTGCGTGAACTGGAACGCCCAGAGATAGCCGGCGATGCCCATCACGATAAAAGACAGCGCCCAGGCCTTGTTGCTGACGCGCAGGCCGGTGAGCGTCCGCAAAACATGCAGCAGCACAAGTATCACGACGATCTCCGTTACGATCACGGTCACCATGATATACAGCGCGCCGTCGGGGATGCCCGGGATGATGGGCGCGGCCAGCAGCATGCTTTTCATATAACGTTCGCGGTAAATGTCCATAGCGCCGAGAATGGTGTACGCCAGCATGATGATCACGATCAGCAGCCCGAAGCCGATGCCCAGCAGCAGCGTGGCCACCGGATGGGAAAATTCGAGGAAGTCGTTGGTGTTCATAGCGCGCGGGATTTGTTTCATGAAACTACTTTTCAAATCCTGTAATCCGCATGAGCCGCCTCAAGACGGCGCATGACTTTCATCATCCCTGCTCTGAATCTTGTAACGAATCGCCACAATTGTATAACGCCCGGCCCGCAATGCGGCATTACCTTTGTAACAGATTAAAACCCGGTACCATGGTGAAGATCATCAAAAGCATACTCCGGTTCGCCCGGTCGTTATTTGTAAAGAAGAACTGCTGTAAATAGGCGGTGGGGATGAGTTCGGCACGAAGTGCAGATCCCATGTGGCCGCTGAAAAGACAAATTAGTACACATGAAACATTTAACAGGACTATTACTGCTGATAGG
>CBINIO010000240.1:0-6572 GCA_966250725.1 uncultured Chitinophaga sp. | reverse complement strand
ATGTTTTTGCGCTATTCGCAGCCCTCCCATTTAAACGGCCCTGCAACCATTGATAAAAATTGGGTTCCCCGCCATGGGGGCAGTCGGTATTTTTGACCGGAAGCGGAGTTTATCAGAAGACTTTCGCTATCTTTTCAAGGATGTTTAAACGCATTTCAAAATATTGGTGGTGCCAGATACTCGGGTGGGGAGCGAATGCCTTTCTTTTCTTGTTCTTCGGCTTTTTTTTCAACCAGATAGACGGCACGCAGGTGCAGTACATCCTTTCTTATTCCCTGCTGGGGATCCTTATCACGCATGGATTCAGGACGGTTATCGTCAAATACAAGTGGATAGAGAAGCCGTTCGAGAACCTGGCGATCTATTTCTTTTTCGGCGTTCTCGTATGCTCGATCGTGGATTCGTTCCTGCTGGCGTGCATTTCGCATTTTGTGCTGTCCGGCCCGCCGGAAGGCGATTTCCAGGAAAGCTGGATAAGGGCCTTCTTTTCGCAGACGATGTTTATGTTCCTCTGGGCGGTGATCTATTTTCTCTGGCATTATGTTGAAGAAAGCCGCAACTCGCAGGTGGGCCAGCTGAAGCTGGAAGCCACGGTGCGCACGCTGGAGCTGAAGACGATCAAAAGCCAGCTCAACCCGCATTTCATCTTCAACGCGCTCAACAGCATCCGCGCGCTGGTAGACGAAAACCCGCGCCGCGCGCGCACCGCCATCACCGAGCTGAGCAACATCCTGCGCAATTCCATGCAGGCGGACAAAGCGGAGACGGTGAGCCTGGAAAACGAACTGAGCATCGTAAAAGATTATCTTGCGTTGGAGAATATACGGTTTGAGGAAAGATTGAAAGTGCAGTACGACATCGACCCGGAAACGCTGGAGCTGCCCGTGCCGCCGCTGATGCTGCAAACCCTCGTCGAAAACGCCATCAAGCACGGCATTTCGCGCGAAGTGAAAGGAGGGTTGATACTGATCGGCTCGCATGTGCACGATATGCGCCACGAGATCACGATCAGGAACACGGGGCAGATCGTGGAAGACCTGAACGGCAACGGCTTCGGCCTGGCCAGCACCCGGCAGCGCCTCGGCATCCTGTTCGGCAAGCGGGCCTCTTTCGAGATCTACAACCTGGATAACGCCATGGTGGAGGCCAAAGTGCAGATGCCGATACTCTAACCATCTGAATTTCAAATATATTTACGCGTCTTTGGGACGATAAACATCATCATCAACCGAAAAAGACTGACTGTAACATGAAAAAAGCATTGATCATAGACGATGAACGACTGGCCAGGAGCGAACTGAAAAAGCTGCTGGCGGACCACCCGGAGATCGTGGTGGTAGGAGAAGCGGTGAATGCGAAAGACGGTATGGAAAAGATCGAGTCGCTGCGGCCCGACCTCCTGTTCCTCGATATCCAGATGCCGGACAAAACCGGTTTCGATCTGCTGGCCGAGCTGGAACGAACGCCGCAGGTGATCTTTACCACCGCGTACGACGAATACGCGCTGAAGGCGTTCGAATACAACGCGCTGGATTACCTGCTGAAGCCGATAGAGCCCAAGCGCCTGGCTGACGCCATTCACAAGCTGCACCAGGTGGACGAAAAAGAGCGCCTGGCCGCCGTTTCCGGCATCCGCAACATCCTCGGCGAGAACGACCAGGTGTTCGTAAAGGACGGCGACCGCTGCTGGTTCGTAAAGCTGCAGGAGATACGGCTGTTCGAAAGCGTGGGCAACTATGCGCGCGTGTATTTCGAGACCAACAAGCCGCTGATCCTCAAATCGCTGAACGCGCTGGAAGAAAGGCTGGACGAACGGGTGTTCTTCCGCGCCAACCGCAAGCACATCGTGAACCTGCGCATGATCGAAAGGATCGACACGTATTTCAACGGCGGGCTGCTGCTGGAAATGCGCGGCGGGGAAAAGATCGAAGTGAGCCGCAGGCAGGCGGTAAAGTTCAAGGAAATGATGAGCCTTTAAACGCAAGGAAAATTGTTGTGCATAACATGAATGGGAAGAGCTCGCTTCCCATTTTTTATTGGCCGCGGCCGTTGCCAAAACACGACTTTACTCAACGCCGCTGGCATATCCACTTTCCGGCGAAAGTCCGGGAAAGGATCATCCCCTTTGTGATAAATAAAACTGACTTCAGAACGCAAAAAGAGCTGTCCTGGAAAGAACAGCCCGTTAAATTATGCTTATGAAAAAAGGCCATAATGGCCATACAGGCACGCATGCCGTTATTGCCACCTGGCGCGGATGTATACTATGCTACTAGCCCGATTATAAGATTACTGGAATATGGAAGGTCTGTTGAAAACAATGGTATGAAAAACGCGGATACAATACACGGGTTCCCAGGTCTAAGTCACGTATGCTCATCATCTCTTTAGGGGTGCCGGTAATATACTGGTTGGTTTAAATCAGGCACAAGATAGGGAACCTCTTTAAATTTTTATTACTTTCTTGGAGCTTGACAATAAAATTTTTTGCGGAGAATTCAAGGCAGGGATAAAACAGGAAGAAGGGAAGGGTTAACGGCCTGATTTTACAGGGGCGCCATGCACGGCGTCGGCGATCTCGCTGATAAGCGAAATATCTTTTTCGATGGCGTTGCCCACCACAATGATGTCTGCGCCGGCTTTACAGTTCAGGTACGCTTTTTCCGCATCGCGGATGCCGCCGCCGACGATCACCGGCACTTCCACCTGGCTCGCCACGCGGTGGATCATGGATTCGGTGATGGGTTTGCGCGCGCCGCTGCCGGCGTCCATATAAATCACCTTAAGGCCGAGCATATCGCCCGCCATGGCGGTGCACATGGCAATGTCGTCCTTGTCCGCCGGTATCGGCGTAGCGTTGCTGATGTATGAAACCGTAGTGGGCGCACCGCCGTCGATCACCATATAACCGGTGGAGATCACTTCCAGCCCGCTCTTTTTAACGGCGGCTGCGGATACGACGTGCTGGCCGATCAGCATGTCTGCATTCCGGCCTGAGATCATGGAGAGGTACAACAAAGCGTCGGCATACTTCGACACCTGAGAAGGACTGCCGGGGAACAGGATCACCGGAATGGAACAGGTCGCCTTGATCTGCTGCACCACCTCGTCGAGATGGTTCGTGATCACAAGACTGCCTCCCAGGAAAATGTAATCGACCTTTGCTTCGGTGCATTTGGCGGTCAGGTCGGCAATGCCGGCCGGTGTCACCTTGTCAGGGTCGATCAGAACCGCGAATGACTTTGTACCTTTTGCCTTTCTCTCGATGAAGGAACTGTATATTTTTCTGTACATTAATTTTGCATTGTTCCGGTTGGGACAAATGTATAAATTTTTTTCTAATAAGGCACAGGGTGAAATAAATATGCATGGCATTGATTTTTCAATTGATTTGGGGTGAAAAACGGCCTTTTTGAGGGGTTGACGGCCGTAGTTTGTTAATGCCCGCTTATGCACAGGCTGTGGATAAGACAAATTGGTATGAAAGGGTTTAAAAATTATTTTAGTAATCCCACTCCGGAAAGAGTCACCCGGAATCAATTTTGTTTTAATCCTGTAAAAAACTGGGCATGAAAAATCAAGTTAAGAAGGCTGGCGGCCTGGCCTTTTCCCGCCACTTTACCGTTGAAGGTGTTAGCCCCTATGATCAGTTCGAATACGACCTGCGAACCTCTGTGATCCGCAATCCCGGCGGGGATGTGGTGTTCGAGATGAATAACGTGGAAGTGCCGAAAGCCTGGTCGCAGATCGCGACGGACATCCTGGCGCAAAAATATTTCCGGAAAGCGGGCGTACCGCAGCCGGACGGTTCTTCCGGCCGCGAAACCTCCGTCAAGCAGGTCGTGCACCGCATGGCGAACTGCTGGCGCGTATGGGGCGAAAGATACGGTTACTTCGCTTCCTCAAAAGACGCGGACGTGTTCTATGAAGAGCTCGCCTATTGCATGCTCAACCAGGCCTGCGTGCCCAATTCCCCCCAATGGTTCAACACCGGCCTGCACGAAAGCTACGGCATCAAAGGCAAACCCCAGGGCCATTATTACGTGGAGCAGAAAACCGGCAAGCTCGAAAGATCCACTTCAGCATATGAAAGGCCGCAGCCGCACGCCTGCTTTATCCTCAGCGTTACGGACGACCTGGTGAACGACGGCGGCATCATGGACCTTTGGGTGCGGGAAGCCCGCATCTTCAAATACGGTTCCGGTGTGGGCACCAACTTCTCGCAGATACGCGGCGAAGGCGAGAAGCTCAGCGGCGGCGGCACCTCCAGCGGCCTCATGAGCTTTCTCAAGATCGGCGACCGCGCGGCCGGCGCCATCAAGTCCGGCGGCACCACCCGCAGGGCGGCCAAAATGGTCTGCCTCGACCTGGACCATCCCGAAGTGCTCGAATTCATCAACTGGAAAGTGGAGGAAGAAAAGAAAGTAGGCGCGCTCATCGCCGCGGGATATTCCTCCGACTACGAAGGCGAAGCCTACCGCACCGTTTCCGGGCAAAATTCCAACAACTCCGTTCGCATCCCCAACAGCTTCTTCCATGCCCTGGAAGCCGATGGCGACTGGGAGCTGAAAGCCCGCATGAACGGCAAAGTGATGAAGACCGTCAAAGCCTCCGACCTCTGGAACCAGATCGCCTACGCGGCCTGGCGCTGCGCCGACCCCGGCACGCAGTACGACACCACCATCAACGAATGGCATACCTGCCCGCAGGGCGGCCGCATCAACGCGTCCAACCCCTGCTCCGAATACATGTTCCTCGATAACACCGCCTGCAACCTCGCGTCCGTAAACCTCCGCCGTTTCTTTGACGACGAAAAGAACCTGTTCGACGTGCCCGGCTTCGAATACACCGTGCGCCTGTGGACCACCGTGCTGGAAATTTCCGTGCTCATGGCGCAGTTCCCTTCAAAGGAAGTGGCGCAGCTGAGCTATGAATACCGCACGCTCGGCCTCGGTTACGCCAACCTCGGCAGCATGCTGATGGTGAGCGGCATCGCCTACGACAGCGAGGAAGCGCGCGGCATTGCAGGCGCCATCACGGCCATCATGACCGGCGTGTCCTACAAAACGTCCGCGGAGATCGCCGCGCACCTCGGCGCCTTCCCGAAATACGAAGAGAACAAGGAAGACATGCTGCGCGTCATGCGCAACCACCGCGCCGCCGCGTACGACGCCGCGGACGCCTGCGAAGGCATCGAGATCAAGCCGCAGGGCATCAACGCGAAATACTGCCCGGATTACCTGCTGAAAGCCGCCACTAAAGCCTGGGACGACGCGGTGAAGCTCGGCGAGCGGCACGGCTACCGGAACGCGCAGGCCACCGTGATAGCGCCCACCGGCACCATCGGCCTGGTGATGGACTGCGACACTACCGGCGTGGAGCCCGATTTTGCGCTGGTGAAATTCAAAAAGCTCAGCGGCGGCGGTTATTTCAAGATCATCAACCAGTCCATACCCACCGCGCTGAAAAACCTCGGGTATAAGGACAACGAGATCAAAGCGATCGTGGATTACGCCAAAGGCACCGGCAGCTTTGCCGGCGCGCCTTATATCAACCCGCAGAGCCTGAGCGAAAAAGGATTTATTTCCGAAGAGATCAAAAAGCTCGACGCGGCCGTCGCGTCTTCATTCGACATCGCGTTCGTGTTCAACGTATATACCCTCGGCGAAGAATGCCTGCAAAGGCTGGGATTCAAGCCGGAGCAATATTTCAGCATGGAATTCAGCCTGCTGCACGAGCTGGGCTTTACCGACGAGCAGATGGAAGCCGCCAACGACTACGTATGCGGCACCATGACCGTGGAAGGCGCGCCCTACCTGAAGGAAGCGCATCTCGCCGTGTTCGACTGCGCCAATAAATGCGGCAAAAAAGGCGAAAGATATATCCATGCGCACGGCCACATCCGCATGATGGGCGCGGCGCAGCCGTTTATTTCCGGCGCCATTTCCAAAACCATCAACCTGCCCAACGAGGCCACGGTAGAAGAAATTGCCGATGCTTACCGCCTCAGCTGGCAGCTGGGCCTCAAGGCCTGCGCGCTGTACCGCGACGGATCGAAGCTGAGCCAGCCGCTGAGCAACAAAAGCGACAAAAAGAAAAAAACGGCCGAGGCCACGGAAGCCGCGCCCGAAGCGGCAGGGCAGATCATTGAAATGAACATGCTCACCATCGACGAGCTGCTGGAAGAGCTGAACAAAAGGATGATCGCCAGCTCCGACACTTCGCTGAAACGCGCGCTGTCGCGCATCGTGGAAAGAAAAACGCTGCCCGCGAAACGCCGCGGGTTTACGCAGAAGGCAAAAGTAGGCGGCCAGCCGATATTTGTGCGCACCGGCGAATATTCCGACGGAACGCTCGGCGAAATATTCATCGACCTGGCGAAAGAAGGCTCCACTTTGCGCAGCCTGATGAACTGCTTCGCCATCGCGGTGAGCGTGGGCCTGCAGTACGGCGTTCCGCTGGAAGAGTTCGTGGACAAGTTCGTGTTCACGCGGTTTGAGCCGGCGGGCATGGTGGACCATCCGAACATCAAATCATCCACTTCGCTGATCGATTATATTTTCAGGGTGCTG
>CBINIO010000239.1:0-6596 GCA_966250725.1 uncultured Chitinophaga sp. | reverse complement strand
TATCGGCCTGGACTTTACGATGTACGGCAACCGCATCACCGGCTCGGTAGACTATTACCGCAAGCAGGGCAAAGACCTGCTGGCCAACACGATGGGCGTGCCCACGGAAGGGTTCGGTTATTCCACCTACGAGATCAATAACGGGGAAATGACGAACCACGGCATCGAGACCACTATCAGCGCCGACATTCTCCGTTCCAAAAACTGGAAATGGAACCTCACCGGCATGTTCGCCTACAACAAAAATAAAGTGACCTATGTGAACGTGGAGGCGCCGGTGTATTTTCTGCAGCTGGATTACCCGCTGGCCTACCCGCGCGTCGGCAATCCTTACCAGGCGCTCTATGGCTACGAATGGGCCGGTCTTAGCGCGGACGGCCTGCCGCAGGTGTACGACGAAAAAGGAGGTATCGCCACCTTTTCGCCCAGCGAGCTGGACGCGATCAAATACCTCGGCACCACGGTGCCTACATACAGCGGCTCATTCAGCAGCTCCCTCGATTTCAGGGATTTTACTTTCGCGTTCCTGCTCACCTACGAAGGCGGGCACAAGATGCGGAACACTTTCCTGCCGATGCTCGGCAATGCATACAACTCCAACATGTTCTCGTACATGACGCAGTTCGGCGCGGTGAACCGCGACATCGTGAACCGCTGGCGCAAGCCCGGCGACGAAGCCACGACCAACATACCGAGAGCGGTGTTCGCGGAAGACCCGGCTTTCAGCTCCAACCTGTACACCATGTACGGCAACGCGTCCATCAACGCACTGAACGCGGCGAACATCCGCATGCGCAACGTTTCGCTGGCGTACAACCTGCCGCAGCGGCTTATCCGCCGGGCCTTTATGCAAAGCGCGCGTATACAGTTCAACGTAGAGAACGCTTTTATGATCGCGCCGGACAAGACCGCCAAATACCTGATGGGTGGCTATGTAAGACCCAATTATGTATGGAGCCTGCAAATCGGGCTGTAAACACCGAACCTTTAAAAAAGTAAAAAGGCTATGAAGCGAATTATCAGACTGAACATATACATCGCGCTGGCGCTGGGCATGACGCTGGCGAGCGGCTGCAGCAAGTACCTGGACATCGTGCCCAAGGGCCGCAAAATGCCGACCACGCTGGCGGATTATGAAGCGCTGGTGCGCGACGAATACGGCGCGCAGCGTTTCCCGAACCTGCAGGCCATTTACCTGCTCAACGACCGCTTCGAGCGGGCGGAAGCATTGAACTATTCCCCGCTTACAAAGGCCAATTATATGTGGGAAGAAGGAACGGACCGCATCATGTACAACAACAGCGACGAGTCCGCCTATTATACCGCATACGCCGCCATCTCCACCTTCAACCTGCTGGTGCAGCATGCGCCCGAAGCCACCGAAGCCACCGATGAGGAGCGGAAAGTGCTCATCGCGCAGGCGAAGCTGGGTCGGGCCATGCATTATTTCCTGCTGGTGAATTATTACGCCGATACTTACGAAGCGTCCAGCGCCGCTACCAAATTGTCCGTTCCGCTGATCGAAAGCGCGGACATCGGCGCGCCGTACCGGCAGGTGACCATTCAGGAGATGTACGACTACATTCTCCGCAACGCCAGCGAGGCGCTGCCCGACCTGCCCGTAAAAGGCGCTACCATCCTGCACGGCTCCAAAGGAGCGGCGCATGCGTTCCTCGCCCGCGTGTACCTGCAGATGGGAGACTACGACAAAGCCCTCGCCGCCGCGGACGACGCGCTGGCGCAAAACAGCGAGCTTTTTGACTGGGTGGCGTACTACAACAGCTACAAGGCGCAGATCGACGAGCCCGGCGTGTATCCCAGCCTGCCATCGCCGCGCGGGTACAACTTCGTGGAAAATTACATTTTCGGTCATGAGGACGCCACTTACAGCAAAAGGGAATACAATCTCCGCACCGACCGCGGCGCGCGTTTCGAAGCCGGCGATGCCAGCTTTATGAGCCGCTGGAAGCTGCGCACCATCGGTACCGACACTTATTATTACGGCATCGAGACGGGCCGTTTCAACGACGGCGGCATCACCACTACCGAAATGTACCTCGTGAAGGCGGAATGCCTGGCGCGGAAAAAAGATTTCCCCGGCGCCATGCTCGCCCTGAACGCCGTTCGCGCAAAACGTATACTGCCGGCGCAATACACCGCGCTTACCGCCGCCAGCACCGAAGAGGCGATCGCCCATATCCGCCGCACGAAAGAAAACTCAACGCTTTTCTCCATCGTGGCGTTTGCCGACATGCGCAGGTTCAACAAGGAGCCGGCGTACGCGCGCGCGCTCACCAAAACCGAGGGCGGCGCCAATCTTTCGCTCGCGCCGGATTCGCATATGTGGACGATGCCCTTCCCGCAGGGCGCCATTAAAAACCCCGGCAACGGAACCATTCAGCAAAACGTAAATCAATAACCCATCATGAAAAAGACATTCTTCGGCAAAAGTATCTTCACCGCGGCCGCGCTCGCGCTCGCGGTGCTGTTCTCGTCCTTCCAGGATAAAGGGAAATATACCATCACCGGCGATTTCAGCGGGCTGCCCGACGGCACCGTGCTGGAAATGATCCCTTCAGGCACCCACAACGACGAAAAGCCCGTCGCTTCCGCAACCGTGAAAGCTGGGCGCTTTTCATTTTCCGGCAGCGTACCCGGCCCGCGTTTTTTCTTTGTAAAGATCGCCGGCGGCGGGTATGCCGGCTTCTCCCTGATGGTGGACAACGCGGACATCAAAGTGACCGGCAGGGCGAATACCGGCAAGGAAGGCAAGCTGGCGCTCACGGACGTGAAAGTGACCGGCAGTGCGGCGCATGCGGAGTATGAGGAAAAGATCTCCCAACGCCAGCGGCTGAACGAGCTTTACGCTGCCTATCACGAACGCGGCAAATCCGTGACGGACAAGCTGAGCGCCGCCCGCCAGGCGAAAGACACCGTGCTGCAGAAACAGATCATGGCCACCGCCGCTTACAAGCAGTTCGAAAAGGAAGAGCGCGAATTTTTCCAGACCGTGAACGATTCCATCACCGCGCTGATCAAGGCGAACAAAGATACCTGGTGGGGCCCCTTCCTCATGCTGTATAACTTCAGCTATTTCACGCCGGAGCAGAAGCCGCTCTACGAACAGTTTTCCAAAGAAGCAAAGGAGAGCTATTACGGCAAGGTGGTGCACGACGATCTTTTCCCGAAAAGTTATATCGGTCAAAAAGCGCCTTCGCTGGCGTTTGCGGATACGGACAAAAAACCGGTATCCTTCGCTTCCATGGCGAAAGGCAAAAAATACGTGATCATCGATTTCTGGGCCTCCTGGTGCGCTCCCTGCCGCAAGGCCGTGCCCGCGCTGAAATCGTTTTACGCCGAACATAGCGGCGAGGTGGAGATCATCAGCGTGTCGATCGACAAAAAAGATGCGGACTGGGTAAAGGCGAACAGGGAAGAGAATTTCCCATGGCACAGCTTCCTCGACCGGCAGGAGCTTGCAAAAGCGTACCAGGTAAAAGCGATCCCCGCCATGTTCCTGTTGGATGCGAAAGGGACAGTGGTGGCCGAGAACGTGAGCCTGGACGAGATCAGGAAAAAATTATAAAAGCGACCGCTTTATGCAATGGCCGTTCCGTAAAGGGGCGGCCATTGTGTTTATACAGCCGTGCCGCCGTCATCGCCGGGTTCCCGGAAATGTGAATTTTGAATCCCTCTTGGCGAAAATAAGTCCAGTCCCCGTGTTTTTTTAACCGGGCGAATGCCCTAGTTTTGATATCGCAGGTACTACGGGTTTTTCATGGATATCGCATTACTACAGGAACAGGTTGCCGTTCACCGGGATGAAGAAGCATACAAACAGTTGTTCCTTCATTTCTACAAAGGCCTCGTGCGCTTTGCCGATACATACGTGCGGCAGTGCGAAGTGGCGGAAGAGATCGTGTCCGACGCCATCCTGAAGGTATGGACCATGAAAGAGGACCTGGCGAACATCCGCAACCTGAAAGTGTATCTTTTTAAAGCCGTCAAAAATGCCGCGATCAATTACCTGGTGAAGAACCGGCATTACATCACCTGCGACATCGACAACATCGCCCCGGCCTCGTTTGTTTCCTATCTCACGCCGGAAGACATCTGCATCAGCCGCGAGCTGAAAAACGACTTCGCAAAAGCCATTTCCCAGCTTCCCCCCAAATGCCAGATGGCCTACAAGCTGGTGCGCGAGGAAAAATTCAGCTATAAGGAAGTGGCCTCCATCATGGAGATCTCCGAAAACACGGTGGACCGCCACCTGAACATCGCCATGCGCCGCCTGGCGGACGTGTTTAAAACCTACCGCGGCAGCTCCGCCGAAAAATTCTAAAAAAAATCCGGAAAAGGATTGGGGACTTTGCCCCGTAATCTTGTCTTATTGGCAATTACCCGTTGTTAAATGCAGGAGGACCGTTTTTATCATTTAATGAGCCGGATATTGTCCGGCAGCGCCAGCGAAGCTGAGGAGGCGGAGCTGCAGGAGCTGATCGCGGAGGACGAGGGGCTGCGCATCCTGTATTGGCAGATGGTGCCGGGAAAGGAGGAGCAGGCCGAGGAGGAACAGTCCGACGCCCTCCTGGCGTACGCCACCCACTACGCCAAAATGCAGATCGCCGGGTTGATGGAAGAGGCGGAAACGCCCGCTCCCCGGAAATCCCGTAAAACGCTGGCAATGGCCGCTTTCCTGCTTGCGCTGGCCTGTACGGGCGGCTGGTGGTACTGGTCCGCGCTGTCCGCCCAAAAACGCGAAGCGCTGGCGCAGGAAGTAAAAACGCCGCGGGGCTCGCAGTCTTATTTCACCCTGGCTGACGGAACCGAAGTGTGGATGAACTCCAACAGCAAGATTACGTACGGCGAGGACTTCAACCGTTCCTCCCGCACGGTGCGGCTTACCGGCGAGGCGTATTTTAAAGTGGCGAAAGACGAGGAAATGCCTTTTATCATCGAGGCGGGCGGGCTGAAGGTAAAAGTGCTCGGCACCGTATTCAATATAAGGTCCTACCCGGACGAGCAGAACACGGAAACCACGCTGATCAGCGGTTCCGTCGCCATTACGCTCATGGACCAGCCGGGCAATACGATACAGCTGAAGCCCGGCGAAAAGCTGGCCGTGCGCAACCGCATCAGCCCGGTATACCGGGCGCCGCACGGCGCCGACAGCGCGGAGGCGCAGCAAATACCGATACTCACGCTCAGCAAAATGCGCAAGGACCCGATGGACGGCACGCTGCTGGACGCGGGCTGGAAAGAAGGCAAGCTGATATTTGACGGGGACGGCTTCGGGAAAGTGGCCTCCAAACTGGAGAAATGGTACGACATTACCGTGGTCGTGGAAAACGACGCCCTATACAACGCCAGCTTTACCGGCGTTTTTGAAAAAAAATCACTCGCAGACGTATTGAACGCGCTGCAGGCTACAGGAAAAATAGCATACAACCAGGACAATGATACCGTGTACGTTCGTTGAAACTAATTATCGCTGACACTATATTATCGCTAACAAAAAATTCCGCTAACAAACTTTCACGTTAACATATTGAATATGGTATAAACAATCACGATCAACTGAAATCAAAAAAGAAGGAGAATGCTTGCGACATTCTCCGTTCTTGGCAATGTAAGGCTTCTCCGTACATCAGGGAAGGGGAAGCCTATTTTTCAAAACCTAACATCAAAAGTATGAAAAAAATCAGATTGGGTCCGGGTACGAGCCCCGGTCGTCCTCTCGAGCCAATTATCAAGCTATTGTTCATGATGAAACTGACGGCCATTATCGTTTGTATGTGCTCCATACAATCCTTTGCGCTATCCGGCTACGCGCAGGAAAAGGTGACGCTAAGCATGAAACAGACTTCCCTCCGGAAAGTATTAAAAGCCATCGAGAAGCAGATACCCGTTCATTTCGTGTACAACAACGAAATGCTGGAGGACCTTGCGCCGGTGGACATCGAGGTGAAAGACAAGGTGTGGACCGAAACGCTGCGGCAGGTATTGAAAGACACCCGGCTCGATTATAAAACCATCGCCGGCAACCTCGTGGTGATAGCGCCCGCGGGCGACAAACCCCATGCCGTGCAGGCCATCGTGGCGCACGGCAAGGTGACCGACAGCGGGCAGCAGCCGCTCATCGGCGTCAGCGTTTGGGAAAGAGGCACCACCAACGGCACCATTACCAAGGAGGACGGTTCGTTCTCCCTCACCGTAAAAAGCGATACCTCCACGCTGATGTTCAAGTTCGTGGGTTATGTGACGCAGGAAAGACGCGTTACTTCCGCCGCGATGAACATCGTGCTGGAAGAAGGCAACACCGCGCTGAACGAAGTGGTGGTGGTAGGTTACGGTACGCAGAAAGCGGCGAATCTCACCGGCGCCGTTTCCACCGTAAACGCCAAAACCCTCGAAAGCCGCCCGCTGGTGAACCTGGCGCAGGGCCTGCAGGGCTCCATGCCCGGCCTGCGCGTGAACCTGAACACCGGCGCACCCGGCCAGGGCGCTTCATTTAACATCAGGGGCGACAACCCTGTAGGCAGCGGCGCCGCCCCGCTCGTGCTCAAGGGAGCCGCTCTCGCCTACACGCACTACGC
>CBINIO010000238.1:0-6605 GCA_966250725.1 uncultured Chitinophaga sp. | reverse complement strand
TTCTTCGTCAAGGATGGTTTTACGCATACGGATGTGGTTGGGAGTCACTTCAATGCACTCGTCCTGCTGGATGTATTCCATACATTCTTCCAGCGTCATCAATATTTTAGGCGCAATGTTGGTAGCCGCATCGCTGCCGCTCGCGCGCATGTTCGTCAGTTTTTTTCCTTCGTTCGGGTTCACCACCAGGTCGCCGGGTTTGTTGTTTTCCCCGATGATCATGCCTTTGTATACCTCTTCTCCCGGATCAACGAAGAAGGAGCCCCTGTCCTGCAGCTTGTCCAGCGAATAACCGGTGGTGGTGCCGCCTTCTTTCGCGATCAGCACGCCGTTGTTGCGGCCGGGGATCGGGCCTTTCCAGGGTTTGTAATCGTTGAAGCGGTGCGCCATTACGGCTTCGCCGGCGGTGTTGGTCAGCATCTGCGTACGCAGGCCGATAAGACCGCGGGAAGGGATCTCGAATTCGAGGTGCTGCATTTCGCCTTTGGTTTCCATCACCAGCATCTCGCCTTTGCGACGGGTAACGAGGTCGATCACTTTGGAGGCGAATTCCTGCGGAACGTCTACCACGAGTGTTTCGTACGGCTCGCATTTTTTGCCGTCAACGGTTTTGAGAATTACCTGGGGCTGGCCCACGGTAAGCTCGTAACCTTCGCGGCGCATGGTTTCCACCAGTACGCCCAGGTGAAGGATGCCGCGGCCGTATACGAGGAAGCTGTCCGCCGAATCGGTGTCCAGCACGCGGAGCGCGAGGTTCTTTTCTGTTTCTTTGATGAGGCGGTCGCGCAGGTGGCGGCTGGTCACGAACTTGCCGTCCTTACCAAAGAACGGTGAGTTATTGATGCTGAACAGCATGTTCATGGTGGGCTCGTCCACGCTGATCACCGGCAGGGCTTCGGGTTTTTCAAAATCGGCGATGGTGTCGCCAATACCGAAATCTTCGAGGCCAACCACGGCGCAGATGTCGCCGGGCAGCACTTCCTGCACGCGTTTTTTACCAAGCGCTTCAAAAATATACAGCTCGCGTACGCGGGATTTTTTGATGGAACCGTCCGTCTGCACGAGCGAGATAGGCTGGTTCTCCGCGATCTTGCCGCGGGTAACTTTACCTACGGCGATACGGCCGAGGAAGGTGGAGTAATCGAGAGAAGTGATCTGCAGCTGAAGCGAACCTTCGCTGATCGTCGGTTCGGGAACGTGGGTGAGAATGCCGTCCAAAAGCGGGAGGATGTCTTCGCGCGGTTCCAGCGAATCGTTGAACCAGCCGTTCTTGCCGGAACCGTAATAGGTCGGGAAGTTCAGCTGTTCTTCGGTAGCGTCCAGGTTAAAGAAAAGTTCGAATACGGCGTCGTGCACTTCATCGGGGCGGCAGTTGGGTTTGTCCACCTTATTGATCACCACGATGGGCTTCAGGTTCAGCTGCAATGCTTTCTGCAGCACGAAGCGCGTTTGTGGCATGGGGCCTTCAAAGGCGTCCACCAGCAGTATCACGCCATCGGCCATTTTTAATACGCGCTCCACCTCGCCACCGAAGTCGGCGTGGCCCGGAGTGTCTATCACGTTGATCTTTACCCCTTTGTATTCTACCGATACGTTTTTGCTGAGGATGGTGATACCGCGTTCTTTTTCAAGATCGTTGTTGTCCATGATCAGCTCCCCGGTTTCCTGGTTGGCCCGGAAAACGTTGGTAGAATGGAGGATTTTATCCACCAGGGTAGTTTTACCGTGGTCTACGTGCGCGATAATGGCGATGTTTCTAATTTGCATATATGTGATTTAGCCGCTTTTGAAGTCGTTTCCGGCGGTGTTTTTCCCGGGCGGCTCCAAACGAAGGCGCAAAGGTACGAATAATCGGGAAAATTACCTGTAGGGAGGTCTTAAATAAACGTGAAATCTCACCCGGTGGCAGGTTTGCGCGTTATTTCCTAAAAACCAGGTAGTTATGTTTACTGTTGTTGGGAAAGTACGCCGGTCAAAGCCTCTTTCAGCTGGCCGAAGGCCTGCTGGTTGGCCGGGTTGTCCAGCGCCCGGGCAATGTCCAGCTTTTCGCGCGGGGTGAGGTGCCAGCTGAGGGCGGCCGCTTTTTCCACCTGCTGCGGCACGTACTGGAATATCACGCGTTTGAACTTGTTGGGGAAATAGGCTTCTATATAATTGACCAGGTGGTCCTGGTGAAAGTCCTGCATGCTCATCCAGTGCGTCTGCATGGAAAAAAGCGGCTCGAATATCAGGTCGCCGAGGTCTTTCGTCTGCTTGATGGGCGTGACGTCGTTTTTGCGCGTGTCCCTGATCTGCATGAATATCACGCCGCCCGTATTTTCATTGATCCATTTGCGGAAGGTGTACAGGAAGCGGATGCTCGTTTCCTGCCCGAAGTTGTCGCGGATGCCGGCGTCCATCACGTCCACGATGGGTTTGCTGGGGAGGAACACGTTGGGCAGCACGTACGGGAAGGTGGCGCTCATGCGGATGGCGCTGGTGACGCGCAGCTCGTTGGCGTGCTGGTTGGCGAAGAACTGGTTGAAGTCCACGCCGTCCACATCGCGCACGGAGCGGGTGGGATAGCGGTAATCGGCGGCGCAGAGATAACTGACCGGCTGCGGGCTCATGAAGAGGCGGCGCCCGTCCGTGTTGATGGTGGCGCACCAGATCATCATGGGGATCTTCGCTTCGTATTCGGGCTGCTTGTAATCGCCGATGGTTTTGTTGAGCACGTAATCCGTGTTCTGGTTCAGCTGCATTTCGAAGGCGTAGCCGCGGTCTTTGGCGTAGGAATTTTTACCGATGTGGAAATGACGGAACGGCGTGATAAAATCGTTCACGGCAAAGGAGCTGAACACGGAATTGAGCAGGTCGCGGGAGATCTTTTCGCAATACAGGCTGTCGTACAATCCCGCCGGGACGGGCATGCTGCCTTCCTGCTGGCGGAGGTACAGCTCGCGGAAATACGTGGCGCCCAGCATGCCGCCGGAAGCGCCGGTCATGAGAAATGTATTGTTGAGCAGGCGGCCTTTCAGCAGGCTGTCGTACCGCTGCAGCACGTTCATCGTCCAGGCGGCGGAGCGGCTGCCGCCCCCGCTGGTGTTGATGATGATGATGGGCGGTTTGCTGCCGGGCGGGAATTTCGCTTTCCAGTTCTCCAGTATCTGCAGGGTATTTTTACGGTCGGCTTCCGCGCGCGCGGCGGTAAAAAATTCCTGCAGGCTGCGCACGCTGTATTCCGGCCGGTCTTTTTTATCGAGATAGTTCAGCCCGTACGCTTTATTGCGATTGTCCAGCCACTGGTTCTTCACCATCCAGTTTAGCCCCAGTATCAGCGCGATCAGCACCGGGATGGCCCAGCTTTCCAGCAGGTAGGCGTATGCGCCGGCCACGCCGATCAGGAATGCGAAAAAGATCAGCACGCTGGCCCCCGCGGGAATGCGGAAGGCGTTGTAGTCCATCAGGTAGGCCATGATAACGAGGAACACCAGCGCGAGACCGATGGTGATCATCGCCGCAAAGTGGTGCTGGCGGAAGATATTGTCGAGATAATGTTTGTTGTAATGGTCTACGTTCCGTGCCCGGCGGATGCGCCAGGGGCTGGAAAAGTAGCTGTACACGGGCAATGCGTTCTCGTCCCTTTCCTGGTTGGGCTTGAGCACAGTGCGGAGAAAATTGCGCGGGTTGCCGAATTTTTTCATCAGGCGGCGGCCGATGTTTTTGTCCGCGTTAAAAAAATAAAAGAAAGAAAAGAAGATAATGATAAGGTACCCGCAGATAAAACCTTCGGCCAGCAGGAGGATCTGCGGAACGGTGTTCAGTTCCTGCCAGCGCTGGTATTCCCAGCCGCGCCACAAAAGCATGAGCAGGAAGGCGCCGGGAATGATGGCATTGTTGAGGCAATAACGCGAAAAGGGCTGCGAGGTGGTGGCCAGGAATTTAAACCGGCCGCTGTGAAGGATAAAGGTGGTGATGTTCCAGCTCATGGTGAAAATGGCGGTGGCCACACCGGTGAGCGTGGTGCTGTAGAAATTCACTTTTCCCATGTATTCGGGCGCGAGAAAAAGCGCGTCACCGCCAAACGTCTTCGCAAAGCCGCCGTTGATGGTGCTGAACAGGATCGCCCAGAAGACCAGCAATACCTGGTACTTGCGGAAATGCAGCAGCAGCAGCTGAATAGGGAAAGAATAAAAAAATCGGTACCAGAATCTTTTCACCACCTTAAATTAAGGCAATTATCGAAAACGTGAAATTAAAAATAAATTAAATGTGAATCAGCGGGTGGTGACGAACCGTCCCCATACCAGCACCATCAGCAGCAGCATGCCGGTGAACTGGTGCGCCAGGGCGAATCCCAGCGGGATGTTCACGGTGCTGTTCAGCACGGTGAGCACGCCGAGGAACACCTGCAGCAGCACGGTAAGCAGCGCCAGCGCGCGAACGGTGGCGAGCTGCGGCAGCTTTGCGGAGCGGAGGTACCAGAGGGCGATGAGGATGGTGAGCAGGTAGGCGAGGCCGCGGTGAATGAAGTGGATGGTGATCTTGTTATGCGTAACGTCTTCCAGGAAGCCGCCCTGCGCGAACATGCCGCCAGGTATAAGATCGCCGTTGATGGAAGGCCAGGTGTTGGCGGCCAGCGCGGCGTGCAGCCCGGCCATAAAAGCGCCGTAGACCAGCTGCAGCACCAGCAGCCCGAGTATCCAGCCGGAAAGCTTGCGCAGGCGCGGCGCGCGCACGATGGAGCCCGCGGGCACGCTCAGCTTCAGCGCGAACCAGAGCACGTACGAGAGCAGGCCGAGCGCGGCGATAAAGTGAATGGCTAAACGAATATGCGATACATACAGGTTTTCTTCGTTGAGCCCGCTTTGCACCATGATCCAGCCGATGGCGCCCTGGAGGCCGCCGAGCAGGAACAGCACGATCATGGGCGTTACCATGCTGCGGTCAATTTTCTTTTTGACAAGGAACCACACGAAAGGCACGGCGAACACGAAGCCGATAAGGCGGGCCCAGTTGCGGTGCAGCCATTCCCAGAAATAGATCCATTTAAAATCCGCCAGGGTGAAGTGGCTGTTGATATATTTGGCCTGCCCGATCTGCTGGTATTTTTCAAAAGCCGCCTGCCAGGCCGCTTCATTCATGGGAGGGAGGGCGCCCAGGATGGGCTTCCATTCGGTAATGCTGAGGCCTGAGCCCGTGAGCCGCGTGATGCCGCCCAGCAGCACCTGTACGATGATCATCACCACGCCGGTGAACAGCCAGATCACGATGGCCCGGTTTCCTTTGTTTTGCTGCATTTCCATAAACCTTGCAAAAATAAGGGTTAATCCCGCCCGGCAGGGATGATTTTTATCAATTCCGGAATCATTCGGCCGGTTTTTGTAATTTTAGCGCCAACAAAATCAGTTAACTTGTTGCTGCCATATTACCAGGATGTTTTAACGGAAGCGGGTTGCGATGAAGCCGGCAGGGGCTGCCTCGCGGGACCGGTATTTGCGGCGGCGGTGATTTTGCCAAAGACCTTCCGGCATCCTTTGCTGAACGATTCGAAACAGCTGAAGGAAGACGAAAGGAATGTATTACGGGTAGTGATAGAAAGGGAGGCGGTCGCCTTCGCGGTAGCCAGCGTGTGCAACGAGGAGATAGACAGGATCAATATCCTGAAAGCCTCGTTCAAGGCCATGCACGACGCTTTGGCACGATTATCGCTACAGCCCCAAATGTTACTCATTGATGGCAACCGTTTTCATCCCTATGGCGACATCCCGCATACCTGCATCATACAGGGCGACGGAAAATATGCATCCATAGCAGCAGCGTCAGTGCTGGCAAAAACTTATCGGGACGAATATATGCAGGCCCTGCACGAGCAGTACCCGCAATACGGATGGAAGGAGAACAAAGGGTATCCTACGAAGTTTCACCGCGACGCCATCCGCTCCCACGGCGACACGCCCTTCCACCGCAGGACGTTCCGCTTGTTGCCAGACGACCAGCTTAGCCTGGACGAGGAGGGAAAGTGGTAAAAAGGAACGAACCATGTTAAAGCAAACGCAACAACAGAAATTATTACAAAAACTGTCACCCCAGCAGATTCAGCTCATGAAACTGCTGCAGGTGCCTACGGCCAATCTCGAAGAGCGCATCAAAGAGGAACTGGAAGAAAACCCCGCCCTTGAATACAGCGAAGACGGTCAGGAAGACGATCTCGGCAAGGAGAACAACGAAGAGTTCGAGGCCAATACCGAGGAAGAGTTCGAACCGGACGGCAGCGAGAACGAATACGACAACATCGATATTTCAGAATACGTTTCCGAAGGGGACGACGAGATCGCGGATTACAAGCTGCGCGACGATAATTACCCCGACCCGGACGAATCGCGCACCATTCCCGTGCGCGTGGAAACCACCTTTCACGATCACCTGCTGAGCCAGCTGGGCCTGCAAACGCTGGACGACCGCGAGCGGCGCATCGCCGAGCAGATCATCGGCAGCATCGACGACGACGGGTACCTGCGCAGGGAAACCGGCGCTATCGTGGATGATCTTTCCTTTTCGCAGAACATACAGGCGGAGGAAGACGAGATCAAACAGCTCATCAAACTCATCCAGACCTTCGACCC
>CBINIO010000237.1:0-6606 GCA_966250725.1 uncultured Chitinophaga sp. | reverse complement strand
CGTGATCTACTGGAACAACAACACCGAGTCCGCAACGCTCGCTTCTTCCGGCAGCAACACGCAGGACACCGTCAGCACCATCATCTCCGGCATCGAGGAGTACGTGCAGAATTTTGTGCTGTATACCTGCGACGCGCAGGGCAACCGCTCCATCGGCCAGTCGCTGTCCGGCGTACGGATCTACGGCCCGCTGTACGTTTCCTCGCTCACCAACCGTATCGTGGACGCGTCCCGCGATCCGGTGATGACGGCGCCGGGCTCGTATACGGTATATTTCTCAGCGGCCGATACTTTGCTGAACGCCGGCACCAGCCTCTCCTACACCGACGCCATGCAGCAGCCGCGCACGGCGGTGATCTCATCCAAATCGGATTCGGTGATGCTGGAGCAGGTGGCGCCCGGCACGAAGGTGGCGATACGTTCGTCGTACGTGCCGGTGCCCGGCGCGATCGATACGTTTAACGTGGCGTTTAGCGATACGTTGCTGCTGGAGTGAGGTGCAACAAGGGCTGACCATTTTTGGTCAGCCCTTTCCTGCGTTTATTACAAAATATTATTTCACCAGCCGCAGGCTGAACGGGTACCGGTAATGGCTTCCCTTGTTTGCCTGGATGGCCGCGATGATGGAGAATATGAGGTTAATGGCCCAGATCACCTTACCAAAACCGATGGTAAAGAAAAACTGCGTGTTCCAGTGACCGTTATACATTACCGGGTCGTTGATGAGAAAATGCGTGAACGTCCATGCGCCCCAGGCCATGCCGTTGATGATGTTGAGCGCCATCATCAGCAGGCTGATCGTGATCTGGAAATTCACGGCTTCCTTCCCTTCGATGTCGACGAATTTTGAGTCGTTCCTTTTAAATAGCCAGAGCACCAATGCGCCGATAATATTGCCGACGGGGGAAAACACCGCCTGGCCGATAACTCCTCCCAGGTGCACGAGAAAGCCCCAGGTACGGTCGTCCTTTTCGATCCGGATATCTTCGTTTTGCGTGTCCATAAGGTATTTTAGATTTGGTGAGAATTTCCGGCAACGACACCCGGCATAGCTTGTAAGCCGGATTCTGTGCCTTTGCTTTCGCATCGGCCGCTATCATTTATCTGCGACGCCCATCGCTGGACGCCTGTATCTGCCTACCCTCGGTCATCAGGCGGGCCGCCCTCGAACGACCGTTTACATGGCATTTCAGCACGCAAGGTTTACCCCTGGAACCGGTTACCCGGCTTCAGCGTGGGCTCTTACCCCACGTTTTCACCTTTACCGCGGGTTACCCCGCGGAAGTAATTTTCTGTGGCACTGTCTGTACGCCTGCTTTCACAGGCGCCCCACCCGTTAGGTGGTGCGTTGCCCTATGCTGTCCGGACTTTCCTTCCCTGCCGCTTGCGCGGCAAAGACGATAGCGCCGCTATGCCGGGTGTTGTGCACCGGAATCTGCAAAATTACTTAAAAAATATCTCAGTAGCCCCGTAACCGTAGAAAGGATGGTACTGGTTCACAAAAAACTTCACTTCCGGCACCGTTTTCAGGATGTCGTGCAGCTCGTCGCGCAGCTTGCCAGTGCCCACGCCGTGTATCACGATCATGCTGTGCTGGCGCTGCGAAATCGCCAGGTCGAGGTAATGCTGGAACTCGTTGAGCTGTATGGCGACGATCTCCAGCGGGCTCATGTCGCGCCAGTTGTCCGCCAGCCGGTCGATGTGCAGGTCGATCTCGTACTTCGCCTCCACGCGCGCGTTTTCCTTCAGCGACTGGAAGCTCGTGAGCGTGGAGAGCTTTTTCTTTTCCACCGGCGTAAACCCGTAATCGTCCTTTTCCTGCCGCGGCGGGTATTTGTCGAACAAAAGGTATTCGATGGTGGCCTTTTCCTGCTTTTTGAGCGTTTCCAGCTGCTGGAAGAGCTGTTTTGCCTTTACTTTCCAGGTCTTTTCGAAGGTGGCGGCCAGCGTAAGATCGGCTTCCTTCGGGGAAAAGGAAAATTCAAAGCGCGGGTTGTCGTTCAATTGATCGAATTCCAGGTCGGCCAGGTAAAGGTGCTGGAAAGGGAATATTTCCTGCTTCAGCTCGAGAAAAAGACGGTTGCCCAGCCATATTTCGAAGTGAAAGGTATAAGCGCGGTTCGTTTCGTTGGCAAGATGGAATTTCATGTCCTCCACCACGTCGTCGCCAAAGGCGTCCGTTTGCCACACGGGCAGCATGGTGAGAAAAACGCCTCTTTCCGGCCTGTTCGGGCGGGGCACGGGCTTTTCCTTACGGATCTCCTCGCCGGGCGTTCTTTTGGGCGGCAAAGGGGGCTGTTTTTTGGTAAAACGGTGAAAATAGGGAAAGTCGATCTGGTCCAGGTACACCGGGAACTTCGTGCCGCCTACGTCCACCAGCACCATTTTATCGTTGATGATATCCACTACTGTCCCTTCCTCTTTGGAATGGAGCATGAGGATCTTGTCGCCTACTGTATACTTCATAGCAGGCAAAATTAAGCATCCGGCGTTAGTTTTACTTCATCCCCGCGGGGTAATTATCCGGTTCGGGGTGCCGCCGCATGTATTCGTCCACCGAAATGCGGCCGCTGCCTTCCACGATAAAGAAAAGGATCAGCAGTAACACGGCGATGGAAAGGCTTAATTCGGGATATACGGCGAAGAGGTTGGTGCCGGCGTTCACAAAAAATACGGCGCCGATGAGCACGGGCAGGTTAACGAGCGCGCCCAGGCGGGTAAGCAGGCCGAGGGCGATAAAAAGACCGCCCGCGAGATGCGCAAAAACGATGTAATGAGCCAGCCAGAACGAAAGCGCCGTGAGGAAAGGCTGTTCCGCGATCCGCGCCTTCAGCACGTCGATATCCATGACGAACTGAATGCCTTTCCACATCAGGAGCAATCCCAGCAAAATCCGTAAACCGTCAATCCATTTGGGGTGATGACTGTTACCCCACCGTTCAATGCGTTGCAGGAGGTTCATAACGAAAGTTTTAAATAAAAAAAGAGCTACCGTAACTAAAGTTACGAAATCCTCCAAACAATACAGCCGCTCCCTTTCGTGCGGGAACGGCTGTGATATAAAAGACCTTGCGGGGAATCTACGCGGTCTTGGGCGCGAGCTTGCTTCTCCAGTAACCGTACAGGAAATACACGATCAAGCCGCCGCCCATCCAGCAGAAAAATACGATCCAGCTGGACACGGGTATCTCGATCATCAGGTACAGGCAGCAAAGCATGCCCAGCACGGGTATCAGCGACAGGCGTTTGACGATCGTGGCGATGGTGATGGCCGCCGCCAGGAGGTAGAATATCAGGAACAGGACCAGCTCATGGTCGAACTGCGCGATGTTGGCGAACGCGTCTTTGATGCGCGTGCGGAAAAAGAACGTGAACGCGGCGAACAGTACCGGCACGATGATCATGCCGTTGATGTAAGGCAGGTTGAAACGTTTGCCGCTTTTGTCCGCCGGGGGCAGCAATAACACGCCGCCGCACACCAGCACGAACGCGAAGAGCGTGCCGATGCTGGTAAGGTCCGTCACGATGCCGCCTTCCACGAACAGCGCAGGGATCGCCACGATAAAACCGGTAACGACGGTGGAAAAACCGGGTGTGTGATATCTGGGATGCACTTTCGCGAAACGTTTGGGCAGCAGGCCGTCGCGGCTCATGCTCATCCATATCCTCGGCTGCCCGATCTGGAACACGAGTATCACGCTGGTGGCCGCTACCACGGCGCTGATGGAGATCACGTAGCCGACCTTTTCCATGTTGAGCTTGTCGAATACGTAAGCCAGCGGGTCGGATACGTTGTTGAATTCGGAATAGTTCACCATGCCGGTGATCACCAGCGTCACGATCACGTAGATCACCGTGCAGATGATCAGCGAATAGATCATGGCGCGCGGCATGTCGCGCTGCGGGTTGGCGCTTTCCTCCGCCGTGGTGGAAATGGCGTCGAAGCCGATATAGGCGAAGAACACGGCGGACACGCCTTTCAGCACGCCTTCGAACTGGTTGGGCAAAAAGGGCGTCCAGTTGCTGGTGTCGATATAGAACACGCCGATAAGCACCACCACGGCCAGCACGATGAGCTTGAGGCCCACCATGGCGTTCGCGCTTTTTTTGCTTTCGCGGATGCCGATATACGCCACGATGGTGATCAGCACTACGATCAGGAAGGCGGGGATGTTCATGATCACGCGCCAGCCGTTGACGATGGGCGCGGTGGTCCATGCGAGGGCTTTCGACGGATCGGTGGCGAACATTTCTTTCGCGGTCTGGTAGTCGGTGACGAGCCAGGCGGGAAGGTGGATGTTCATGCCTTCCAGCACGTTGTTAAAATAGCTGCTCCAGGAAATGGCCACCACGATATTGCCGATGGAATATTCGAGGATGAGCGCCCAGCCGATGATCCAGGCCGCCAGCTCGCCAAAGGCCACATAAGAATACGTGTACGCGCTGCCCGCTACCGGCACGCGCGATGCGAACTCGGCGTAACAAAGCGCGGTAAAGCCGCAGGTGACGGCCGTGAGCACAAAGAGGAATATCACGCCGGGACCGCCGTCGTACGCCGCCTGCCCGATGGTGGAGAAGATACCCGCGCCGATCACGGCCGCTACTCCCATCATGGTAAGGTCGCGCACATTCAGCACTTTTTTCAGCCCCGAAGCATGCGCATGGGCTTCGCCGCTTTTGGCGTCCTGCAAAATACTGGCTAGGGACTTTTTCCTGAAAAGCGATTTAGACATCTGTTGTAGTTAAGGGTTGATATTAAAAACCGTTAATGGTAAACAGCGGCGATTGTGTTCGTTGCCATTTACCATTAACGGTCAAATATAATACTATTCAGCAATCAATGCTGCCTCGTCAGCAGAAAATCCGCCAGCTCCTTCAGCGGCGCTTTCCGCGTCGATAAAACGGCGATGGCTTCCAGATGCTCGTAGGCGATGCGGCTGAAACGCTCTTTTTCTTTTTCGGCCCATTCGTCTACGCGGCAGTCGTGGAATACCTGCAATACTTCCGCCACTTTATTGTCGGGATTGGTTTCCATCAGCTCGTGCAGGTGCTTGCGCTGCGCGGGATTGCAAAGCTCGAGCGCTTTGAGCAGCAGGAAGGTTTTTTTGTTGATAAGGATGTCCCCTCCCTGCTTTTTCCCGAATTTTTCCGGGTCGCCAAAAGCGTCGAGGTAATCATCCTGTATCTGGAAGGCGATGCCTACGTTTTTGCCGAACTCGTACAGGTGCTGCTGGTTGCCTTCGCTGCCGCCGCCGGTGATGGCGCCCATCTGCAGGCTGGCGGCCAGCAGCACGGAGGTTTTCAGCGCGATCATGTTCACGTAATGGTCGTAATTCACCTGTTCCGGCTGCATCTGCTCGAGGTCCATATCCAGCTGCTGGCCTTCGCATACTTCGCGGGCGGCTTTGTTGAACACGTTGATGATCTTCGTGCGGTATTTGCCGGTGATCTTGTTCAGGTAATCGTAGCAGTGGATGAGCATTACGTCGCCGGCCAGGATGGCGGCGGCATCGTTGTATTTGGTGTGGACGGTGGGCATGCCGCGGCGCAGCGGCGCTTTGTCCATGATGTCGTCGTGTATGATCGTGAAGTTGTGGAACAGCTCTACCGCGTTGGCCGCGTGAAATGCGTCGGGCTGTATCTCCTCAAACAGCTCGTTGCCGAGCAAACACAGCACGGGCCTGATCCTTTTGCCGCCGAGGCCGAGTATGTACTGGGCCGGATCGTACAAATTGGCGGGATGCTCCGGGAATTGTCTTTTGCTAAACTGTTCTTCAAACTGTACTGACAAGTCTTTAAATGATTGCATGATGCGCGTGTTATGTTCGTCTTTGATCTGCTGTTATTTCTTTTTTTTCCGGGCGGCCTGTTTCGCTCCCGCAGCCGCTTTGCGGCCCTGGCCCTTTGGTTTGCCGGTATTCCCCGCTGTTTTTTTCCTGCTTCGTTCGGGCATCCATACGCTGTCTACCTCCACCCCTTCCCGCGGCAGTTCCGCGCTTCTGCGCCTGGACGGCCGTTTGGCGGCGCCGTCTTCCGTTTCTACCAGGTCGTAATCCAGCTGGCGTTTGGCAAGGCTCGCGGCCACCACGCGGATGGTGACCCTGTCGCCGATCCTGATCCTGCGGCCGCTTTGCATGCCGATCAGCGCGTATTCCGATTCAGAATGCCGGAAATCCTCGCTGAGGTTATGCACGCTGATCAGCCCTTCGCATTTGGCGTCCACCGTTTCGGCCCAGAAGCCGAAATGCGCCACGCCGCTTACGACGGCCTCGAAAGTATCACCGATGAACTGCTGCATAAATTCCACCTGCTTGTACTTATTGCCGGCGCGTTCGGCGTCCATGGCCTTTCTTTCCATTTCGGAGGAATGTTTGCAGCGTTTTTCGAGCTGCTTGTCGATCTTCACGTCCTCCTCCAGGCATTGCGCCAGGATGCGGTGTACCAGCACGTCAGGGTACCGCCGGATGGGCGAAGTGAAGTGACAGTAATGCGAAAAGCCCAACCCGTAGTGACCGATGTTTTCCGTGGTATACGCCGCTTTCGCCATGGTACGGATGCCGAGCGTTTCCAGCACGTGCTGTTCGGGTTTCCCCTGCACCAGCTGCA
>CBINIO010000236.1:0-6636 GCA_966250725.1 uncultured Chitinophaga sp. | reverse complement strand
TATATAAAACTCGGGGGAAAAGATATTGGCGAACATAGCGGGATGATTTTTATTGAAAGGAAGAATTACCGACACGAATTTATTTTCATTATTGACGGAGAGAAATGACAGCCAAAGGCATGGCTGGTGATAACCGTCATTACCCCCCAGGTATCCAGTCATTGCGAGGGCTGTGCGGACAAAAGACCTTTACACCAGATTGTTCATTTAAAACCGGATCGCATGCAAACCGTTTATCCTCACACCGCCCGGCATTTTGACCTGCCCACCGTATTGCCTTCTGAAATCGCATGGGGCATTACATTGCTGTTTGCCTGGCTAGGTCTGCCATTCCTGCGGGAAATGCTGGTATGGGTTTTACTTAAACTGTACGATATGTTCGTGATGTACATTTAGCAACATTTTAAAGTCTTACAAAATGAATACGGAACATTATCTGATCTCCGTCGTTCACCGCGGAAAAGAGTGGCAGCTGCCAGTGGAGATCATACATAGCGGGCCTTTTCTGCGGATCAGGGTTGATATTGAAGGCGTTGCGGTCTGTTTTGCCCGTGATGATCATAACGGCCTGCGGCCGCTCAACCACCAGAACGATTTTGAGCCGCAATTCCTTTACCTCGTAGGCAAAGGAATTCTGCAACAGCGTCCTGTTCGATTTACTGATATGGCATGAAAGATATCCCGACCATTACACTGAATCCCGCGGTGGATAAGAGCACCGCTGTGAGTTCGCTACAACCCGATAAAAAGTTGCGTTGCGCCGACCCGGTTTTTGAAGCAGGCGGCGGCGGGATCAATGTAGCCCGGGCGCTCGTACGGCTGGGCGGCCCGGCGTTCCCGCTATACTTTTCCGGCGGCCCTCCAGGGAAACGGATAACCGGGCTGCTTGAAAAAGAAGGAGTTGGAGGGCTGGCCATTGCAATAGCGGGGGAAACAAGGGAAAACCTCAACGTGATCGAAGAATCCAGCGGCCGGCAATACAGGTTCGTCATGCCCGGGCCTTCGGTAACCGCTCCTGAATGCGAGACTATGCTGAACGCGGCGTGCAAAGCATTGGCCGGCGCGGAATACCTAGTTATCAGCGGAAGCGCGCCTCCAGGCGTTGAGCCGACGTTTTATCAGGAACTCGCCCATGCCGCGAGAAAGCATACTACCAGGCTCATTGCGGACGTCTCAGGAGATGGGTTTCGCCATTTGCTGCAAGCCGGCGTTTACCTCGCCAAACCTAACCTGGGAGAGCTGGCGTCATATGCCGGCGTGGAAAAACTGCAGGAAGCCGACGCTGTGGGCGTGGGGCGGGAAATCATCGGTCAGGGCAGCTGCCGGGTACTTGTTATTTCTATGGGAGAAAGCGGCGCCCTGCTTGTGACAAACAGTATAACAGAGCGGATCGCCGCACCAGTCGTTAAACGGGTGAGCACGACAGGAGCGGGAGACAGCATGGTGGCAGGCATCGTACTGGCGCTTCAGCGCGGGTATGATATTCATGCGGCCGTGCGTTTCGGAATAGCCTGCGGAACGGCGGCCACGCTCAATCCCGGCACCGCACTCTGCAAAAGGGAAGATGCCGAGCGGCTCTTTCGATCTGCAAATCATTGATATTACCTGCAGAATCGTTAATTTCCCTGTAACATGCCGTTTCCATGGATCATTCTTCCCAAACACCGGACATATATTTCCTACTGGCGGTAAATGCCGCGATGATAGAGAACTGGCACGGACTGGCAGCCATCGCGGAATTGCCGGCGTTCGACCTGGTCTATGAAAATAACGGCGCAAGCCGCATTTACGGGAACGACATATCAGCAAAGGAAATACTCCTGTCCATACCAGATACCGCCAACAAAGGCTGGCTCAGGCTTGCCGGCCCCTCCGGGGAAATTTCTCTTTATTTTGAAAAAGTTTTTTTCAAATACGCCAGCCGCTCGTTTTGCCTGTACCGCGTAACAGATGCCCCGGAAGACAGTCTTTACAAAAAGCAGCTAACGCGCGAACTGGAGCGTTTCGGCGCTTTGTTCGACTATGCCAGCATCGGCATCCTCGTCTCGGACCGGTCGGGGGAGATCGTAATGATCAATGACTTTGCCCTGCATCAGTTTGGTTATGAAAGAGGCGAGCTGCTTCACCGGAAGGTGGAAGCGCTGATTCCGCAACGCGTACACGCGCAGCATGTAAAACACCGGGAACGTTTTAACGCCCATCCGCAAAGCCGCCCAATGGGCCTCGGGCTCGATCTTTTCGCGGTACGGAAGGACGGTACTGAGTTTCCCGTAGAGATAAGCCTGAGCCATTATAACAACGAGGAAGGAAGTTTCGTGATCGCGTATGTGAATAATATCACCGAACGCAAAAAAGCGGAACAGGCGATAGAGAAGATGAACGATGAACTGGAGCTGATGGTGGAGGAACGTACGCTGCAGCTACGGCGGGCGCTGGAAGAACTTGAAAAGTCGAAAGAAGAGCTGACAAAGGCACTCGGGAAAGAGAAGGAACTGAGCGAACTGAAGTCCAGGTTTGTTTCCATGGCGTCCCATGAATTCCGGACCCCCTTGAGCACCATACTTTCATCGGCTTTCCTCGTTAAACAATACAGTAGCGAAGAAGAACTGCTCAAACGTAATAAACACCTGCAGCGGATCATCACTTCTGTGAATGTGCTGACGGAAATTTTGAACGATTTTCTTTCAGTCGGGAAAATCGAGGAAGGAAAGGTGCAGGTGCGTCTTTCGCAATTCGATATCCAAGAACATTTGCATACGATTATTCAGGAAATACAGGGCATCCTGAAAGAAAGACAGGTAGTGGACTACACACATTCCGGAAATACGGAAGCGCTGCTGGACCCTTCGTTGTTCAGACATGTGGTGATCAATCTTCTAGGTAATGCCATCAAATTTTCCGGCCCAGGTACTACCATACGAGTCAGCACGGAAGTTTCGGGCAAAAAATTGCTGTTAACAGTTGAAGATCAAGGCGTGGGAATCTCAGAGGAAGACCAGCAACACCTTTTTGAACGATTTTACAGAGGCGCGAATGTCAGTAATATCCAGGGTACGGGGCTTGGTTTGCATATCGTGAGCAAATACAGCGAACTGATGAACGGGAAAGTGACGTGTGAAAGCGAGCTTGGAAAGGGTACAACCTTTTTTGTAGATTTGGAGCTGGGTCTTTAAGATTTGGCAAATAACACGACATCCAGCGCATTCACAATGCTTTATCCATGCCTTTGCCTAGCCTTTGCCCTGCCTTTGCTACCTCCCAATGCAGGCTCTCACCTCCTCCTCCGATATACCGGTAAAAAAACAAAATTCCGCCATCGTCACGAACTGATGGTCTGATTTCTTCAGCGCCCGCTTGATCAGGTGCAGGAAATGCCTGGCCGAGCGCTCGCTTTTTCCGAGCACCAGTTCCACATCCTTTGTGTAGATCACTACTCTTTGTGACATACGGGTATCCATATACGACCAAAAACGGCTAATTCCGGCAAAGACCGGCAAATCCGGCAACTTCGTTTTGCAGCCCCTTCGCCTGCCGTTAGTTTCGCAATTGTAATTACGAACCAACGCATCTGATCAGTGCTACGCCTGACGGGCATGGCGAAGAAAATTGCCCCAACCTTCATTTTTCAATCACTTTTTTATGCCAAAACAAAAGGGGCTTTTCCCCATTACAGGCACCATGGCCGGTACTACCTTCTACAAAACAAAGGATGGCGGCTTTATGGTACGGCAAGCCGGCGGCATTGACGCCAACCGTATTGCCACCGACCCCGCTTTTGCACGTACACGTGAAAACGGGCAGGAATTCGGCCGGGCCGGCAAGGCCGGCAGGCTGCTGCGCAAAGCGATGCGCGGCGTTATCGAAAATGTGGCCGACGGCTCCGCCTCCCGGCGGATATTCTCCCAATTCATGAAAGTGTTGCACGCAGATGAGGTAAGCAACCGCGGCGAACGTAACGTGCTGGACGGTGAAACGGAACTGTTCCGTGGCTTCGAATTCAATGCGGGCTGTGCGCTCAGCGCTACGCTGTTTGCGCCTTATACGACGAATATCGACCGGGTTACGGGCGCCGTTACGGTGGACGTTCCGGCTTTCCCGCCCGGCCAGGGGCTGGCTGCGCCACCGACCAGCACACACGTTAAAATATCGGCCATCGCGACCGAGATCGACTTCCTGAACGAGGTTTTTAACAGCGCGCTCGCAAGCTCCGCAGAAACGGCGCTGGCGGAGGCGGCTACACAGCCGCTGGCGCTCGCGATGAACCTGCCGCCGAACAGCGAACACCCGATCTTCCTGGCGTTGTGCGTAGAATTCCTCCAGTTCGTAAACGGAAAATTCTACACCCTGAACAACGGCGGGTTTAACGCCATGGCCATGGTAGCCGTAGACGGCGGCGTGTGACCGATTCATCATTTTTTTAATTTTTAAACTGTTTTATCATGGGTCTTTTTAATCGCCTCAAATCCCCCACCCCGCTGTTCTTCCAGAGAACACGCAACTGGGGGCTGGTACTTACAGCGATCAGCGCGTCCATTATGGGGCTGCCTTTCGCCCTTCCTGCAGTAGTTTCTACTATCGCAAGCTATTTTGCCCTGGGCGGGGCGGTACTCTCCGGCATAAGCCAGGCTGCCGTTGAGAATGAGTAACCTGAGAGGCTAACTGAGGCTTAAGGGTCTTCGTTTTATACGAAGGCCCTTTTTTAGCGCCTTTTGTCAGGCGATGCTGCATCGAAGGCCACAAGGTTCAGCATCTCCCGCATCCGGCTGCGAAGGCGGTTTCCATAGCAGGCTTCCAGCTCGCCTATGCCAAGATTTGTCGTAATATGGGTGATAATGTGCTCCTGCACAAACGCCTCGTATCTGTTGAATAGGATCTCTGCTACTACATTGCATTCATTCTGATAAAAATTGCCGGTTGGTTCAAGCCCCATGTCGTCAAAACAATATGTGCTGCGCATAAGCGTACCAGGGCGCGGATGGGCTGAATACCGATCGACTACCGCAAAGCCGTCCTGATTAAAACGGGTAGCGATATTACGGCAGGATACTATGCCGAAAGCGTCCCCATCCGGCATAAGACTTCGAATTATATGCATGGTAGAAGTTTTGCCGCATCCGACAGGACCGCATAACATGAGCCCTTTCCGCAAACTGATCTTTTGCGCAGCGGCCATGGCAGCGTCCTGCAGAAAATAACACAATACTTTTACCAGCACCGGCCTGTCTATCGCCTGGATAACATAACCGCTGCCGTACAGACTTTTTCCGCGCTTTTCCAATTCGCCCAGCACTTCGTCATAGTCATATCGGCTCCGCGTAATCGCCTCCTGTGTTTGCACTGAGATTTCCGGGTTTTGATGCATTGTTCTGTGGTTTAAATTTTCGGGAATTCAATATCCATTTTTCCGCCGCGGCTTTCCAGTCCTGTATCGCGATCTTGCTGGACTGATACCAGCCATTGGCCTGGTAATGCAGGTAAAACAACATGGCCTCCGCTTTCGGCGCTCCCCAACTGCGGAAGGTAACAATTACCTCTTCCTTTGACGGCGGTTCAAATTTTTTAACGGAGCTGTAATTTTGGGAGCCTGTTTTTTTGTTTGAATGTTTATATAGTTTGTTAGTGTGTATCACCTCTGATACCGGGGTGGTATCAAAATCATTCGTTTGTTTAACCATTTCTTCCACTTGCGGTATTTCCAGTGTTACTTCCCCAGTATCACTGCTGATACTTACCGGTATCAGTTTTTTTTGTTTGGGAGCAGGCATCATTGGAATGAGGCTTACCAATGAAGCGCCCCCCTTACGGCCCGGCGGGAAATAATTGATGTACCCGAATGTCTCCAGTTCACGAATTACACGGGCAAACGTATTACAGGAGCCGATATGACCTATTTTCATGAGCTTCGCCCGTGAAATATAAAAGGGGTTGTTAAAAAAAGAATTGTTCCAACATCGGAACAGCGCGAGATATAGCCCGATGTGGCGGAGGGTAAGGCGTTCGTCATGCTCTAGCTGCCCGAGGAATGCATTCATGTGCAAAACATAATTGACGGGCGTATGTTCCGGCAGATAAGTAATGTGTATGCTCATAGTTTCTGCTTTTTAAAAATCTGAGTCTGTTAAACAACGGCGCATCAGGCATACTACTCCCCGCTGGAATAGTTCCAGGTATGCGGTAGAGATATGGTAAATTGCCTGAGAGTTTGGGGCCGGTTTTACATAGGGATTGGTTTATCGTCAAATTTATATCCCGTCTTTCAATTTAAGGATTGCATTTGCAATTTTCTTTGCGCGAGATGTTGTTTCCTGATCCGGTAGAGCGTTGATTTATCAATTCCAAGATAGGCGGCGATATCCGCATTATTGACTTCCAGGAAGAGTTTAGCATGTTTTTCCAGGATGATGTGATATCGTTCCCGCGCTGAAAAACTGATCCATCTGTTTCTTTCCCTCGACCTGATGTAATATTCTTCGGTGAGCCTGCGGCCGATGAAGTTAAACTCCGGGAAATCCAGATAGATCTTTTGCAGCGCTTCGAAGGAAAGGCTTATGCAGGTTATCTCCGTTAATGCCACCAGTTTTTCGTCGCTGGCGCATTGCCGGTAAAAACTATCCACCGCAATTATCATATCACCTT
>CBINIO010000235.1:0-6694 GCA_966250725.1 uncultured Chitinophaga sp. | reverse complement strand
GGTTTTGGCATGGGCAATTACAAGGACAATCGTCTCGAAACCCTTGCGGACAAAGGGAACGGGAATTATGCCTATATCGATGACTACGAAGAGGCCCGCCGCACTTTTGCGACCGAGTTCGGCGGCACCCTCTTTACCATTGCGAAGGACGTAAAACTGCAGGTGGAGTTCAATCCCGCGCAGGTAGCGGGTTACCGGCTGATCGGTTATGAGAACAGGATGCTGGCGAAAGAGGATTTTAACGATGATAAAAAGGACGCGGGCGACATGGGCTCCGGCCATACGGTTACGGCGCTGTACGAGATCGTGCCGGTGGGTGTGAAGATGCCTGAAGGCGGCACCGTGGACGCGCTGAAATACCAGCAGCCCGCGGCGCCGCGGGGGCAAAGCAGGGAAGTGCTTACCGTAAAAGTGCGTTACAAAACGCCGCAGGGCAATACCAGCAAGCTGTTGCAGGAAGTGCTGCAACCCGGCGCGAAAGATATTTCAGCCTGTCCCGCCGACTTTCGTTTAGCCGCATCCGTTGCCCAGTTCGGCATGCTGCTGCGGAACAGTCCGCATGCGGGCAAATCGCAGTATGACGAAGCGATCAGGCTGGCTGTAGGTGCAAAGGGAGATGATCCTGAAGGGTATAGGGCGGAGTATATACAGCTGCTGAAAAAGGCGAAAGCGATCAGCGAGACGTTGGCGAGGGAGGATTAGCGGCGCTTTTCGCTCTTGGTAAGCTAAAAAATGCTATTTTGGCGTGCAAACGCAAAACGGCTGGGCATATGATAATCAATTTGAGTGAAACCAATTCGCTGGTGGGCGAATGGATGAGCGAGATACGGGATGAAAGCGTACAGACGGACAGGATGCGGTTCCGCCGCAACCTCGAACGGCTGGGCGAAGTGGCTGCCTACGAGATCAGCAAGACCCTGACCTTCACCGACAAGGAAGTGCAGACGCCGCTGGGCACCGCCACCTGCGGAGTGCTGAAGCAGCAACCCGTGCTGGGCACCATCCTCCGCGCCGGGCTGGCCCTGCACCAGGGCCTGGTCAACTATTTCGACCGGGCGGACCATGCCTACATTTCCGCCTACCGCAAACACAACCGCGACGGCAGCTTCGAGATCAGCCTGGAATACGTTTCCTGTCCCCCGCTGGACGGGCAGGTGCTGATCCTTTCCGATCCCATGCTGGCTACCGGCGCCTCTTTAGTGAAAACCATCGATCATCTTTCGGAATTCGGCAAACCGGCCCATATCCACATCGTAACGGCCATCGCCTGCACCATCGGCATCGAGTACGTGCAGCGCAACGCGGACGTGAACATGAGCATCTGGGCCGGCGACATCGACGA
The DNA here is from genome assembly GCA_966250725.1 of uncultured Chitinophaga sp. Taxonomy (GTDB): domain Bacteria; phylum Bacteroidota; class Bacteroidia; order Chitinophagales; family Chitinophagaceae; genus Chitinophaga. The sequence continues at coordinate 5,352 of CBINIO010000235.1, read as the reverse complement.
CGAGCTCACCGCCAAAGGCTATATCGTACCCGGCCTCGGCGATGCCGGCGACCTTGCTTTCGGCACAAAGGTGCAGCAGTAACAAAATCCCGTTTTTTGCGTTTTAAATGAAGAAAAACCCTCCCTCTAACCGGGGGATCGTGCGTCAACCAGGTCCGTGAGCATGTCGATTCCATAACCATAAATACTATTCGTTCCAAAGCCGATACAATCACCGATTTTCATTATATAGATTTAATTTGAAATATGAAATTTGTTTTGTAGCTTTGAATTATATAGTGTCCCTATATGTTTTATAACCGTTGAAGTGATGAAAAAAGTTCTACTCCTATTAACCATTACCCTTTATGCATTCAGCTCCGCACAGGCGCAGGACCCGCATTTTACGCAGTTCTTCGCCTCGCCGCTTACGCTGAATCCGGCTTTTACGGGGTACTTCTCCGGTGATCTCCGCCTTTCCGGCAACTACCGCTCCCAGTGGCGCAGTATTGCTTCTCCCTATATAACCGGCACCCTGGCCGCGGACTTCGGCATCCTGAAAAACACGATCTCTTACACCGATACCTGGGGCGTAGGCGTACTGGCGCTGTACGACAAAACCGGCGGCGGCGCGCTCAATTCCAATTACGTGGCGGTGAGCACCGCCTACCACAAGGGGCTGGACGTAGAGGGCAACCATACGCTGGGCGTAGGCGTACAGGCGGCGTTCGTACAGAAGCGCGTGGACCAGAGCAAACTCATCTTCGAACAGCAGATCGGCGACAACGGGTACGATCCCGCGCTTCCCAGCGGCGAATCCATCACCAACCTCGCCATCTCGTACATGGACTATAACGTGGGCCTGCTGTACAGCGGCCTCGTGGGCGAATCGTCCAATTTATATTTCGGCGTTTCTTACTACCACTTCACACAACCCACCGAAACCTTTCTCAATGCGGACAACAACCGCCTGAGCTACCGGTACACCATACACGGCGGGGGCTCCTTCCCGGTAAACGGCAGCAACCGCATTCACATCAGCGCGCATTACATGAAGCAGAACCAGGCGGTGGAAACCACCATGGGCGGGGCTTACGGCTTTATGCTCAACGATATGGCCGATGCTCCCACCATCTTTTACCTGGGCGCGTGGTTCCGTCTTAAAGACGCCGTCAATCCTTATGTGGGGCTTGAGTTCAACAGCGTGAAAGTGGGATTGAGCTACGACCTGAACGTCTCCACCCTGAAACCGGCGTCCAATTACCGCGGCGGCATGGAGCTTTCGGTGATCTACATCCGTACCAAAAACGACAACAAGAAGAACGGCACGCTTTGTCCGAAATTCTAACCAGTTTCTCATAAACAGGAAGGGCCGGCGATTGAATCGCCGGCCCTTCTTATTTTACGGGATTCTTTTCGAGTCCTTTCCCTTTGCTCACCCAGGGACTGCCTTTCAGCGAAAAACGGTACGGCAGGTACGCGTCTTCCATCGCATATGCCACGCCTACGCGCGTGCCGGTGACGATATTCTTTTTTGGCACGGGCGGCGCATCTTCAATCCACACGAGATCGCCCCGCAAACTCTGACCGGTGAGCGCGGTTGTGATGCCCAACGCTTTGGACAGGCTGCCCGGGCCCCCGGTGAGCGTATAATCCAGCCGCTGCTTGCCGCAGCGGAAAAGCATGTGCTCAATGCCTTCGAGCGGTTCCAGCCCGCGAACGAGCACGGCATGCGGGGTGCCTTTTTCGTTGGTTACCACGTTAAAAAGATGATGAATGCCATAACAGAGATATACATACGCAACGCCGCCTGGCCCGAACATGACCTCCGTTCTGCCCGTGCGGCGGTTGTTCCAGGCATGCGAGGCCCTGTCCACCGCGCCGTTGTAGGCTTCCGTTTCCACGATCTTTCCCGCCGTGCGCACACCGTCTATTTCCGTCACCAAAATCTTGCCCAATAAGGATTTCGCAACTTTTAACACATCTTTATCAGCATAAAATGCTTCTTCCAGCTTAACCATACTGCAAAATATTACTATTTTACATTCGTTACATCCTTGTTCCTTTGTTTACTCCCTCTGCCTGATTGCGTCATTTTAAAACGAAAGACCTTTGTTTTCATTAAGAGAAGTATTGGGCGCCATCCAGTCTTACGGCAAAGCGCATCAGTTCATTTCGGCAAACCGGTTGTGGAAGTGGATCATCATTCCCGGCATCATTTACTGCCTCCTGTTCGCGGTGGGCATTTATTTCGTGTGGGATTATTCGGGCGTGTTCATCGATTATGTGCTGAACCTGCTGACTTTAAAGACCTGGATAGAGGAAGTGCAGAACGGTTGGGTGAATTTCCTTTTCCTGCTGGTGGGCTTCGCGGTGCGAATGGTGTTCCTGCTCATGTATTTTTCCTTCTTCAAATACCTTTTCCTGATCGTCGGCTCGCCTTTGTTCGCCTATCTTTCCGAAAAAACGGAAGCGATCATGCAACGGAAGGATTTCCCGTTCAGCTTTTCGCAGCTGATGAAAGACGTGGCGCGCGGCATCCGTCTTTCCTTGCGGAACCTGCTGTACCAAACGGTGTTCATGCTCATCATCGCCATACTGGCCTTTATCCCGATACTGGGCTGGCTCACGCCGCTGATCGCGCTGTTCGTGGAATGTTATTATTTCGGGTTCTCGATGATGGACTACAGCTTTGAACGCCGCCGCTGGAGCATGAAACAGAGCATCACGTACATCGGGCAGCACAAAGGCATGGCCATCGGCAACGGCGTGGTGTTTTACCTGATGATGTTCATCCCGCTGCTGGGCTGGATACTGGCCCCCTGCTACGCCGTGATCGCCGCAACCATTCATTTACAACAACAACGCCTCCCCGATGCCCGGTAAAGTATTCCTGGTGCCTACCATACTGAGCGCCGACGCGCTTTTCAGCCTGCCGCCCTATATTACGGACACGGTGCGGCAGCTGAAGATATTTTATGTGGAAAATGAAAGAACGGCGCGCCGTTTCCTGAAGGCGCTGGACAGGAATATCGACATCGATACGCTGCAGCTGCATCTTATGAACGAACATCACCCGCCGGACACGGCGCTGGCTAAAAAGCTGCTGCTGGAAGGGCATTCCATCGGCGTGATCAGCGAAGCGGGATGCCCCGCCATTGCGGACCCGGGGCAGCTGGTGGTACAGGCCGCGCACACCATACAGGCCGCCGTAGTGCCGCTCGTAGGCCCCAATTCCATGCTGCTGGCGCTGATGGCCTCGGGCATGAACGGGCAGAACTTCCAGTTCGTAGGTTACCTCCCGGTAAAACCGCCCGAGCGTGCAAAAGCGATCAAAGACCTGGAGGCGCTCTCCGCGAAAAAACAGCAAACGCAATTATTCATCGAAGCGCCGTATCGCAATAACCAGCTGCTGAAAGACATCCTTGCTAACTGTAACGACCGTACGCAATTATGCGTGGCGGTGGACCTGACCGCGCCGACGGAATACATCCGCACGCAAAGCGTGGGGCAGTGGAAGAAGCAGGCGGATGCGGATTTTCATAAGCGGCCGGCCATATTCCTGTTATACGCGGGGTGATGATCTTCTAATGCGACCAGCGATTATGATCTCGCAAAGCAACCGGCGATATTCCTGTTATACGCGGGGCAATGATCTCCCGATGCGCCCACGCAAAGTTATACGGTTGAAAATGCCGGGCCGCAAAACGACCCGGCTTCCTTTATCGGAAATATCTTTTTTAAAACGCCACTTTCCTCCCCGTAGCCGGGTCGGTCACCGACAGCACACTGTCCACGATATAATTGCTGTACCCGCGCCAGGGCAGCGCGCCGAGGTATTCCTTGTAATGCAGCTCCAGTATCTTGCCGCTGGCGGCCATCAGCTGGGCGGCCACTTTTTCGCTGGTCACCGAAAACTGGAATTCGTTGGACTGCACGCCGCCAAGGTTCTGCGGCTTGAAGCCGCTCTGGATCAGGCGGCCTTCGTATGTTTTCCAGACGTAGCCTTTCTCCACAAAAAAGTTCAGCTCGCCGGCCTTGGTGCCGCGCCCGAAAACAAAATAATAGCGGATCACGAAGAAGATCCCGAAAATGAGCAGCAGCACTGCAATAACGCCGACGATAAATTTTTTCATAGCTATAAACCGTATTTGTCTACCAGGTAAATCAGGGCGCCCATCCCGATAGCGCCCAGCTCCATTTCGCGCTTGTTCACAGCCTCAAACACATCGGAAGCGGCATGGTGGATATCAAAATAACGCTGGGAATCGGGGGAAAGTTCGGCCATCGGCGTACCCAGCAGGTCGTGCAGCACGCTCACGTCCACGCCGCCGCCCACTTCGTCGAAATCGTACAGTCCGTAAGGCAGGAATAGGGGCGCCCAGCTTTTTACCTTGCTGCGCTGTGCCGCGCTCATGTCCATGATAAAACCGCGGGGCGTGAAGCCGCCGGCGTCGCTTTCGAGGGCGAAGATATGTTTTTCGTTATTGGCTTTAGCTTGTTCGGCGTATTTGGAACCGCCGCGCAGGCCGTTCTCCTCGTTGGCGAACAATACTACGCGGATGGTGCGTTTGGGCCGGATGCCCAGGGCCTTGAACGCGCGGAGTATCTCGATGCTTTGCACGCAGCCCGTGCCGTCGTCGTGCGCGCCTTCGGTATTGTCCCAGGCATCCAGGTGGCCGCCGACGGTGATGTATTGGTCGGGGAACTCGCTGCCGCGCAGCTCGCCGATGACGTTATGACCGATGGTGTCCGGCAGCATTTTGCAGCTGGTGCGCAGGAAAAGCCGCATGGAAGGGTCGCCTGCAATGCGTTTGCTCAGCACGTCCGCGTCTTTCAGCCCGATGGCCACCGCGGCGATCTTCGGAAAAGAATCGTTGTAATGCATGCCGCCGGTGTGCGGGTGATTGTCCGTGCTGTGGCTCATGGATCGCACCACCACGGCCAGCGCGCCGTACTTTGATGCGCGGCTGGCGCTACGGGTGCGGTACAGCACCGCGTCGCCGTAGGAACGGAAAGTTTTGATGAATTCCGGCCTGAATTTATAATTGAAGAATACGATCTTCCCTTTCACCTCATCCTTTCTTGCTTCCAGCTCGTCGAAGGTGCCCACTTCCATTACCGGCGCGGTAACGCCTTTAGGGCCGGTGCCTGCCGAATTGCCCAGCGCGATCACGTTCAGCGGCGCGACATAATCGCGGCGTTTGTTCACGATGCGCGCCTCCTCCTTTTCGCCCCGCACCCAATGCGGCACCATACATTCCTGCATGTATACCTTGTCCGCCCCGGCGGCTTTCAGCGCGGCCTCGCCCCATTTCTCGGCTTTCACCATCTGCGGGCTGCCGGCCAGGCGGCCGCCGATGGTTTTGGTCA
>CBINIO010000234.1:0-6728 GCA_966250725.1 uncultured Chitinophaga sp. | reverse complement strand
GAGGAGGTTGACGAACGTCCACCTATCTATGTCTCCGTGAAAATTGATGCCATTTGTTTGACCCGGTTACAATCTTCCCAGTGCCGCTTGTGATAATGCCCCTGTTCCCGGTTATTCCCGTTTGACCCGCCCAGGCATCGATGTGTTGTCGTGCACGCGACTGAGCCCCCAGTCTGCGGACGTTCTATTGATTTGTTTTTTCTTAACCCACTTTAAACCCTTCTTTTATGACAAAAAACAACGACAAGAAGAAGCTCAGCCTCAACAAGGAAACGTTGCTGAGACTACAGGAGCAGCAGCTCAAAGCCTCCATGGGCGGCCAGGCGCTGATGAGCAACGGGCACACCGCCCAATGCCCTTCTGTGGACACCTGTACCTGTAACCCGGATGAGCCGGCAACCTGTTGTAAAAAGTCCTGTAGAGACTGATCCTGCAACTTTTTTTTTCTCTTATTTCCAAACCTTAAACCTTTCAAAAATGGAAGATCAAAACAGGTCGAAGAAAAGGCTCAGCCTTAACAAAGAAACGCTGCTCCGCCTTCAGGAACAGCAGCTGAAAGCGATTATCGGGGCCGAAGCTTTGATGTCGAACGGCACGTCAAGCGTATGCCCTGAACACTCCGTTGTCGCTTGCTGCGGTGTAAGCGTTAACGGCTCGTGCTCCGATAAGGCGGCCGTCGCCAACGTGGAAGCTACCTGCTGCAAGAAGTCTTGCTAAAGCACACCCCGCAGCGCATTTGCCTGCGGGGCATTATTATATTTTACAAGTGGAATGTTCCGATGAAATTTTTTTTATTACACCGGTTTCTTTTTATGACCGCAGTATTGCTGCAGCCCGCAGTCTTTTGCGCCGCGCAATCCGCGGGGAAAGACAGCGTTCCCCAACAGCGGAGGGATACGGGGCTGACGGTATACCTGGAGGGTGTGGACGTTCGCGGGAAGAAACCGGTCATCTCGTTTGAAGGCGAGAAAATGGTAGTGAACGTGGAACGGCTCGAAGGAACGGCATCGCGCAATATGTTCGAGATACTGCGGCTCGTGCCCGGTGTCGTAATATTGAACGATCAAACCATCAGGTTGAATGGAATGTCGGATATCACGGTGCTGCTCAATGGCCGCAAACAGACCATGACGGCCGACCAGGCTGTAAGGCTCCTCAAATCGATGCCCGCCTCGAACATCAGCCAGATCGAAGTATACAATGGAAAGTCCGTGCGTTTTGACGCGGCTGGCAGCGGCGGAACGCTGAATATTGTTACGAAAACCAACACCGCTGACAGGTACAACATCGCTTTCACCAATACTTTGTATGTAGACCGGGAAGCGGCTACGGCGCACAACATCTTTGCCAATCTTAAACAGGGCCGCATACAATCGTCTTTTTCCATATCGGCATCCAACCGGCTGCGGGTTGCTGAAAACGTGACCGGCAGCAGGTATACGGGCGGCATACCGGTTTCCGTTGCGGACACGTTTTACAGCCATGGCCGCACATGGGCGCCCAGCCTGTATGGTTCCATAGATGTAGCGCTCTCGGAAAAAGAAACGGTCGGCCTGGTAGCCAGCAGTTACTTCGATAACAACCGCCGGCATGTAGACAAATCTTCCGGGATCCTTTCCGCCACGCCGCAGTCCATTCTCCTGCAGCAGGATGGAACGGTCAAAGAAAACCTCACTTCGGCCGATCTTATCTATACCCGGAAGATCGACACTTTTAAATCAAAGCTGATCGTAGATGCGGGGTTTATTACGGGTTACAGCCGCGACAACCCCGAATTCACCAATCGTTACTTCGGCGCCGGCGGCGAGGAATTGCGGCCTTCCGTGCGCATGCGGGCCCGCATTCCCATGGAAGGTTATCAATTGCTGGGGAAGGCCGACCTCGAAAAATATTTCGCGAACAAAAACGCTTTCATCGCTGGCATAAAGTTTACCGGCACGCAAATCACGCATTACGTTCGTTACGATACTTTGCTGCCGCATCTTGAAAAGCAGGATCTGTTGAGAACGGACAGCCTGGCGTATCGTGAACAAATTGCAGCCGCCTACGCATCGGACCGGCACGGGTTTGGCAAATTCAGTATCCAGGGCGGGCTTCGTATGGAGATGACCGTTATGAAAACGGAATCCCTTACGGGGGACAGCGCTTTTTCCAGAACCTATTTCAACCTGTTTCCCAACATATCGATGACATGGAACGGTAAAAAAATAAGACAGTCCCTTTCCTTCAGCACGTCCATCAACCGCCCCGTTTACCAGCAAATGAACCCGTACGTTCAGTACCTCGACGATTTCCGGTACCAGGTAGGCAATGCGGCTTTGCGGCCGGGCTATTCCTTCAATTTTAATAGCTATACCGCCTGGGACAATACGGTTTATTTTTCCGCGGGCTATACGTTCGGGAAAAACGCGATCACCCAGGTTGCGCGCCTGGAGCCGGATTCGCTGCTGACCGTTATCAGGCCTTACAATGCGATGAATTACCACGTAGGTTACGCCAACCTTTCCGGCAGTTACCAGTTTTTCGGGATATGGGAAGGAAACCTTAACCTTTCGGGTAATCTCGTGAAATACGATGTGCTGCCGGAATATAAAACATCGTTGAGAGACGACGAGGCGGTGACGTCAATGAACTTTTCGAACAGCAACTCGCTGAAGCTGACCAAAACGCTGTTGCTGGAGGAAAGTTTCACCTTTTACTCCGGCCGGCGGTATTACCAGAACAGCATACAGCCCCGGTGGCAGCTGAATGCCGGCCTCCGGTACAAATCCGCCGATGGAAAGCTGACCGTATCGGCCGGTGTATCGGATATTTTCAGGACGATGCGTTCCGAAGGGCAGACTTTTTATAACGACTATGCGGCGATTTACGAAAGCTGGTACAATTCCAGGCGGCTCAACGTATCTGTTACGGTAAACCTGGGCAAACTGAAAAAGGACTTTTCCAAAACCGGCGCTTCGGGAAAAGAAAGCGAACGTTTCAAATCGAATCCATGATATGATCATACCGTCCTCTGATATCGACAATTGCATCCTGCCGGCATTCGGCCGTTACCTGTTACGGCAGGCGGACCGCGTGGACCGTTTCGACATGAGTTACGGCTTGTGCGGCTTTGCGCAGTTTTTCCGGCTGAAGTATCTCACCGGCGGCAGCCGCCGCGACCTCGCGGCATTTTATGACTTGAGCGAGCAGGCGGTGGAACGCATCGGCAGGGACGCAGTTACGGGTTTTGAGTTTGCGGACATGGCGGAATGCCGTTATTTTCTGGCATTGCACGAAAAGGCGCTTGCCCCCGTGTTTGACGTTACAGCGTTGTTGCCGCAATTGGACGAAACGTTGCTGTCCTATGCCCGTGCCGCCATCGCCGGAAAACGCGTCGATCCCTTCACGGGCGGATTCCGGCAGGCTTATATTTTCCTTGAGCTGGGCCTGTACGGCGAATGGCTTTCCGGGCTGGTGGAGGCGATGGCCGGGGGAGAAATCAATCTTGGGTTGTTTGGCGAGCAGCCGCCCGGTATTGTGCAATTGAGCGTGTCGCATGGTTATGCATTTTTCCTGTACTTCGCCTGCCGCTGTCTTGAACGTGGTATCGCCCCGGAGGCATCGGTGATGCTGATGCGCCGGATCATCGCCGTTATATTGTCCTGCCGGCAGCAACACGACGAATTTGGCGCCTGGTTTCCGGCCAAAGCGGGCGAGCGTGGCGGTTCGCGGCTTAACCTGTGCTACGGCGACGCGCACATCCTCCGCGCGCTGTGGCGGGCGGCGGAGCAGCTGGGCGACCGTCAGCTTTTTAATGAAGTCACTACGATGCTTGCACGTACCCGGCTGCGCCGGCAGCCCGGGGCTACCGGCATAACCGACAATAGCCTGCTTTACGGCAATGCGGGAATGTATTGTTACTACCGGTCTCTCGGCGCTGCGTACGCCGCCGATGCCGGCTTCTGGAGATCGCGGTACAGCAGGGAAATTCATTTGCCCGAGATGCCCGCTTTTTCTTTTTACGGTCTCCGTGAAATGAGATCGGTATCGCTGCTGGAAGGCGCTGCCGGGCCGCTTTGCCTGCATATGTCCGACATGCTGGGAGATCATCGCTGGCTTCATTTGCTCATCAATTTAACCTGACCTGCTATGAATACGAAAGACAACCTGTTGAAGCTCGCACGGCTGATAGATGAAAGGGAACATGAAATCGACCCGGGCGACTTCTCCCTTTACAACGGGCAATGCGGGATGATCCTGTACTATTTTTACATGGGCACTTACCTGCAGGATGAGCGCCTGCTCGGCAAAGGCCGCAGCTTGCTGGAGAAGGTAAGCGGCTGCCTCGCCGACGGAAAAATATTGTTCCGGATCTTTCATGCGTTCAGTTACGGCCTGTCCGGCCTCGCCTATACTTTCTGGCATCTCCGGGAGGAAGGTTTTATCGGGGAAGAAGAAAGCATGGCTTTCGACGGCATTGAGCAGATGCTGGTCGATTGCTGCAAGAACGACTTTTCGAGGAACATTTCGGATAACCTGCATGGCCCCATGGGCGTAATGTACTATCTCAACCGTGCCGCCGGGAGTCCTGCTTCCCGCAAGGCGATTGAAGAGATTGCCGGGATGTACTACGAATATGCGGTCAAAGACGATCTCGGGCTGCGGGTGAAAAATATGATCGTAAAGGAAACGCACGAAAAGGAATACAACATGAGCCTGTCGCATGGCCTCAGCGGCAATCTTTCGATCCTGGCGGACGCCCGGGCGAAAGGCCTGTCGGTTCCGCTGGTGGAGGAGATCATCGAAGGCGGCCTCCGGTACATTCATCATACCGAACGCTCCGAAACGGAGCCGGGCATAACGAATTCCTTTTTCCCCAGTTATCTTTCCGAACATGAAGGGTTCAGCATCGAGGCTAATAAAGGCCATTACAATACCCGGCTGGCCTGGTGTTACGGCGATCTGAACATGTCGTTCCTCTTTTTCCGCCTGGCCCGTATTTATGGCCGGCAGGACTATTACGACAAAGCGGCGGCTATCGCCCGGAATACGCTGCATCGCAAAACCCGGAACGAAGCGCAGGTAGCCGATATTTATTTCTGTCATGGTTCGGCCGGGCTGGCGTATCTCTATCTCAGGATCTATGAGATTACCGGGGAAGAATGTTTCCGGCAGCAGTCGGAACATTGGTACGCGATGACGGACGAGCGGCTGGACAGCTCTATCGGGCAATTCACGGCGGACAGCCCTTTTTCGCTGCTCGAAGGTTATCCCGGCGTGGCCCTGGCTTATCTTTCACGTATGCTGGGCAAAGGCCTGGGCTGGAGTGATATATTCTTTCTCAATTTTTAAACGCGCTATATGAATCCAATCGAAATCGGGCTGCTGGAGTTCGGCTACCGGGAATCGGAATACAGCAGCGTCGGGAAGCTGGCTGACGTGATCGACTACGCCCAGTTGGCGGACGAGCTGGGTTTCTCACGGTTGTGGCTGGGTGAGCATCATAACTACTACCATCTCAGCGCATGGTCAAACCCGCAGTTCCTGATCCCCATACTGCTTCATAGTACCGACCGTATAAAAGTGGGCATAGCGGGTATACTCATCAACTACTATTCCGTATATGAAATATGCATGAACTTTAAGCTGATCGCGAATCTTTACCCAGGAAGGGTCGATCTTGGATTTGCCAACGGTACGCCGCCGCTGAATATTGCAGGCATGCTGCGGCAAACTGAATTGCAAGAATACCCGAAAGATTATTACGAACGGATAAGCCGGCTTTCCGGCATGCTGCATGCCGAGGAAGATTTCCAGCAACGGGAAAAAGCGATCATCCCGCCTTACAACGGGGCGGTGCCCGATCTTTTCGCATTGAGTTCGGGATATGCCAAGTTCGATTTCTGCGTAAAAGAGCGGCTGCATTACGCTCACTCGCTGTTCCATGTCAAAACTTCGCTGGACGTAATCTCCAAGGACGCTATCGCTGAATACCGCGGACGTTTCGAGGAGAAACACGGATATCGCCCCCGGTTCGTGCTTTCCTTCATGGGCTGTTGCGCGGCAAGCGAGGCTGCTGCCGTCCGGCGGGCGGAAACGTTCCGGACGTCATTATACGGCTGGACGTTCCTGCATAACAGTCTCACCGGCACGCCGGCGCTTTTCGAAGACACCCTGCACCATTACCGCGAACGTTTTGGCGTGGACGAGTTCGTTTTTTATGATTGCAGCATCACGCCGGAAGGGAAAAACGAAACGCTGCATCTGCTCAATGAAATATTTCAACTATCAAAAGCAAAAGCCGTTGTATCATGAAACATATTCTTTCACATTTCGGGCAATTTCTCTACAGAGTGCCGTTTTTCTCTTATGATGCCATTCACTCCCGCATGAAAGACCTTTCCTGTGGACAGGCGGACGAGTTCCTTCAGGAATATCTTTCCAAACCGGCGGTACGTGAAGCGATATTCCTGGCCTCGCCTTCTTTTGATAAAGAAGTGGCGCTTTACCTGGAGGGCGGTATTTCAAAGAGCGACAATGCCGCCCGCCACGACAAATTCGTGACTTCTGCCATGAAGTACATCGTTCGCATGGCCAGCCGGCCCACACCTTTCGGCATGTTCGCCGGTTGTGGCATAGGAAAAGTAGGGGACGAGGACCGCATCGAACCGGACCCGGAGAACCCGCTGCTCCGGCGCGTACGGTCAGATACCGGGTTTTTGATCTCGGTTTATGAAGAGATATTG
>CBINIO010000233.1:0-6746 GCA_966250725.1 uncultured Chitinophaga sp. | reverse complement strand
ATGCTGAAGCTCCCGAAAGTCGACAATAGTACTTATTAAATATTTTTTCACTATCTTACACCATCTTTATTAAAACGAAAAACCTGAGAACCTATGTTTAACCAAGGTAAGAAAGGCGAGGGCAAAAGCATCATGCCCACCTCCAACATCAATCTTATTGGGAATGGCACCAGTATCCAGGGCGATATCGTGTGCGAAGGCGACATCAGGATAGACGGGCAGGTGACCGGCCTCGTGTCTACCAAAGCCAAGATCGTGGTAGGCCCCGAAGGGGAGATCAACGGGGACCTGGTTTGCCAGAGCGCCGACGTGCTGGGCAAAGTGACCGGCATCATCAAATGCGACGACCTGCTGTTCCTCAAAGGCAACGCATCCATCAAAGGGGATATCTACACGGCACATTTTGAAATGGAACCTACGGTGAAGTTCAATGGCCGCTGCTATATGGACCCGGCCGACCAGCCGCCGTCCGAAGTGAACAACAACGCGGAACAAAAAAATGGAAGAACCGTCCTCCAGGAAGAATCCATATAAGCTGCTTTTCCGGTACGCCGGGCTGGCGTTCCAGATGCTTGTTGCCATCGGCCTGGCCCTTTGGCTGGGCCACTTGCTGGATCAATGGCTGGGGATACGGTTCCCCGCTTTTATGATCATTTTTTCTTTACTTTCTTTAGGCCTACTTTTGTGGCGAATTGTAAAAGATACCAGCAAGCATGACCGATAAATTTATTCTCTGGCTGGCAGGGGTGTTCATCCTGATCACCGCTGCTTTGTTCCTGCTGCAGCAATGGCTCCTCCAGTCCCTGGCGGTGCATTTCGAAGTGCTGGTGGCGGGCAACATTGTTATGGCCCTCATCACCCTCATCAGCTATTCGCTCAACCGCAAAGGCATGACGGCAGCCAACCCCAATGTTTTTGTGCGCTCCGTGTACGCGTCCACCCTCAGCAAGCTGATGCTCTGCGTGATCGGCATCGGCGTGTACGTGTTCCTGAGCCGCCCGCAGGTGAGCAAGGCCACCATCTTCCTGCTGCTGTTCTTTTACCTCGTGTATACCGTGTTTGAGACCATCCACCTGTACCGGATGAGTATCAGGCAAAAGAAATCCTGAGCGTTTGAAGCAAGAAGCACCTTTACATGCGTTAGCCAGCTATCTGCCCGAAGGCACCTTCGACCAGGTGATCGCTTATATCACCGAGTATAAGGTGCATCTCACCATTACCCGCGAGCGCCAGAGCGTGCTGGGCGACTACCGCCATCCTTACGAAAATAAAGGCCACCGCATCAGCATCAACGGCGGCCTCAACAAATATTCGTTCCTGCTCACCCTTCTCCACGAGATCGCGCACCTCGTCACCTTTATCGTGTACGGCAACCGCGTGCCCGCCCATGGCAAGGAATGGAAGCAGGAATACGGCAAGATCCTCCGGGAATTCGTCGGCAAACAATTCCTGCCGCCCGATGTGGAAGCCGCCGTAAAACAAAGCCTGCACAACCCCGCCGCCAGCTCCTGCGCGGACGAGGACCTGATGCGCGTGCTCAAGAACTACGACCGCCGGAAAGAAAATCATTATTTAGTGGAGCAACTGCCCACGGGCCAGCTTTTCAAAACCAAAGATGGCCGCATGTTCCGCAAAGGCGAACGCATCCGCAAACGCTTCCGCTGCGAGGAAATACCTTCAAAGCGGGTGTATCTTTTCAGCCCGGTATATGAGGTGGAAGTGGTGACTGGCCTGTAATGCGCCATGGCGGCCGCTTTAAAGCGATTGCCGCTCCTGCTTCACGATGTCCACGGCGTTTAGCCTTACCTGTGTGCCGCTGCGGAGCGAGTAGGGGATCTCCGCCACCTGGTCCGTGTATTTGATCAGCTCTTCCACCGCCTCGCGGGGCGCGGAAGACTCCAGCCGGATATCGTAGCGGATGTTCTTTGCCAGCGCGGGCTCGCCGCTCCAGTCCCCATTCACGATAATTTCCACATGCGCGATATCGATGCCGCGGATCGCGGCTTCCCGGTACAGGTCGTTGCAAACGCTCGCGCCGATCGCCATCATAAAAAGCTCTTCGCCGCTGAACCCGATACCCAGCCCGCCGGCCCTGGGTGTACGGTCTATCACAATGCTGCGCGGTCCCGCCCATCCCGCCGCTGCGCTGGTTTCGTGGATTGTTTTGATGTGTACCTGCATAGTATTAATATACGCAAAAGCGGGCGTATAACAAAAAAAGCCTCCCGGGACCGGGAGGCGCTGTAAAAGCATGAGCTACATCGAATGCATGTATTACTTAGTCGAGATTGACGAGTTTATCTTTCGGGTATTTTACCGTGTATTGCAGCTGCATTTTCTTTTCTTTTTTCGGCGGTATGCTGAGATTCCAGCTCACGATCTGCGTAACGGGATCGATGCTGGCGCCGCTGTAAGACACTTTGCTCACTTCCACGTCGTTTTGCGGCGCCATGGGCGCCTGGTCTTCCACCACTATGCGTACGGGCTCCTGTTTGTTGTTACGCACGCTGATCTCCCAGTTGCGCACGGCGGTTTGATTGCTGCCGAGGAACTGGTGCTTTGAAAACTGTTTTTGCAGCTTGCGGTTGATCACGATGTTTTTGTCGCGGCCCAGCGAAACGTACAGCGTGTCGCGGGCGTTTTGCAGGTTGAGCAGCGATTTGCCGAGATAGGTGCCTTCGAAATAAATGCTGGCCTCGCCTTCGAGCAGGTTCAGCTCTTCCCAGCCGGTAACGCCCGCGATGAGGTAGGCGGAGGCGTCCAGCTTGGGTACGGCGTGGTATTCATAGCTGGCGGGCACGGTATGCTGGCCGATAGCGACGGCGTAAGGCTTGCCGTCGGACAGCACCGTATAAGGCAGCGCGATGTCGAAAGTGACGTTGGTGGGGTGAAAGCTGGCGGACACGTCCAGCGGGATGTCTTCCCGCTGCTGCGGTAATGGGCGTGCCGGCGCGGACAAGCCGTAGAGGCTGCCTTCCAACGCCCCGACCAGCTTCGTTTTTTTCTGGCGGCCATAACCTACGACCACCAAGTCCTCCAGCGCTTTGGCGTCTTCCCGCAGCACGATAGGCAGGTGTTCGCCGTTGATGGATACGTGGCGGGTATCGTAACCGGCGAAGCTAACGTCCAGCGTTTTGGCGCCCGGCGGCAGCTGCAGCGTAAATTCGCCGTTTTCGTTGGTAACGGTGCCGACTGTACGATTTGAGACGCGGATCGTAGCGCCGTGAACGGGTTTGCCGGAAATGTCCGTCACGCGGCCGCTTACCTGGGCCTGACCGACGGCGGCGCCGCTGTTACGGGCGCTCAGCAGCTCCTGCATGCTGCTGAAAGTGTGCAGGTACCAGGGGCTCAGCTCGGGTTTCTGGCCGTTCTCGGAAGGGTTGCCGCTGGAAAGACTGAGCTTGACGTTCTTCCAGTTCTCGCCGCATTGCTGGTAAACGTTCGCTTTGTAAGCCAGCTCCACCGGCTGGCTGATGTTTTCCACGCGCAGCTCGTAGGAGGGGAACCAGCCGGCGTTCTTTACGAGGTAGCGGAGCGTGAGCTTGCCGCTGATATTTTCTTTGGAAGAAACGGTAACAAGGAGGTCAGTGCTGGAAGAATCCTTCGGTTCCATCAGCGCCGCGCGCTGCCGGTTGTTTTGCGCGATCTCCTCGTTCAGCCGGCGGATGTTGGCCTGGATGGCCAGCTGCTGGTCGAGCACCTCGGTGAGGCGGTTGCGCTGGAAGTCAAGCGCTTCTTTGAGATCGGCGGTCTTAAGCCCGGTGTTCGTCCCACGGAGGTCCTGGTTCTTTTTCAGCATTTCTTCCTCTTCTTTAAACACCATTTCCCTGTTCTTTTCGCGGTGCAGCTTTTCTTCCAGCGTTTCCAGCTGGTTTTGCAGCTTTACAAGGGCTTCCCCCGGCTGCTGCCGGTTGTGCATATAATTTTTTTCGCGGGAAACGGAGAGGATGGTGAAAGCGCCTTTCCCCTGCACCTGTATGCTTTTTTCCTCCAGCTCCGGCGAAATGCCGGCGAATACGAGCGTGGTGGTGCCGGAAGGAATGCTGGCGGAAGCGGTGCGCGTGATCTGCGCGCCCTGCAGGAATACGGTCACGCTTTCGATGGAAGAACTGACAGTGAGTTTTTTCGTTTGTGCATTAACGTTAGTACATAACAATGAGAGTACAAGGAGGTAAAACGACTTGTTCATACCGTGTGTTTATGGTCAGGATGTATTTTTTTCCCTGATTCCATAAATGGCGGCAAAAAAATCCGGAAAATCAGGAAAACGCCGTCCTGCCTGCTTCCGCGTTTTTCCGTGCGGCCAGCTCCGCTTCTTTTTTCGCGATGCGGTCGTCCGTTTCCATTTGCAGGATGGCCTTTTTTTCCTTGCGGTGCATCGCGAAGGTGAATTCGTGCTGGTCCTGCAGGTCGTCGTAAGGGCCGCGGGGGGAAATGAGCTTTACGAATACGGGCGCGGTTTCTATGGCGATGAACAGCAGCATGATGAACCAGTTGGCCCAGCGGATGGGCTGGCTGGCGGCGGTGATGCGCCCGAGGGCTTCCAGGCGGGAGGCCATGCCGTTGAGCCGGCCGCGTTGCAGTCCTTTGATATCGGCGGCAATGGTGCTGTCCACCTTCGCCAGCTCGGCGTTGAGCGATTGCTGTTGCCGCCCGAGCGCGGCCAGGGCGGCGGAAGCGCTGTCTGCGTCCGCTTTTTTGGCTTTATAGATGGGGCCGAGATTTTTTACCCTCGAGCCGCCGGTGCCGTCCGCTTCCTGCTGGGCGATCAGCAGCAAAGTGTCGCGCCGGGCGGCCTGTACGGCCATTTCCTGCCGTATGGCGGCGATGCGGGTTTTCAGCTCGTTGCTGCGGCTGGTGTAGCGGTCTGAAACTTTGGTTTCCTGCTCGCGGAACTTCTGCTGTTCCATAATGATCAGCTCGGCCTGTATTTCGGTGTCGAATATCTTCAGTTCCAGCGGTTTGGAGATCACGATGGCGATGAGCACGGCCAGGATGATGCGGGGCGTAGCCATCCACAGCTCCTGTCCGAAACGTTCGCGTTTTTTCATGCTCGATACGATAAAACGGTCGAGGTTGAAGATCATGAGCCCCCATACCGCGGCGAACAGCAGCGCGGCCCAGGGCTGGCCGAACACGGTCCATAGGGCGTAACCGGCCGAGATGGCGGCAAAAAGGCCGGTGAAAAAAACGGTGGCGCCGATGCCGGCGTATTTGTTCAGCTCGGACGGTGCGCGGCGAAGCATGGGCAGATGTGCCCCGGAACAGACCAGGAAAAATTGGCGGATGCGTAACATGAATTTTCTGTGTTAGTGGTGTTACCATTAACCCGACGCATGCAAAAAGTATAAAGGATGGATTTCAAAGATAGGCAAAAAAATGGCCGGCGTTGCTGCCGGCCATGTATATATGCGTACAATTTTCCGTGTAATGATGCGTTGTGTGCGTTTCCGGCGCCGTTATGCGTTTATCGCATATCGTTGCAGGCGGTAAATTACGTGATCACCGCATGCCGTTGCGCTGCAACTACGCGCTCACCGCCTTGTTCACCAGGTCGGCCGCTTCGCTCAGCAGGATGGCGCTCTGTACTTTGAGGCCGCTCTGCTCGATCAGCACTTTTGCTTCCGCGGCGTTGGTGCCCTGCAGGCGAACGATGATGGGAACGTTGATGGTGCCGATGGATTTGTATGCGTCGATCACGCCCTGCGCAACCCTGTCGCAACGAACGATGCCGCCGAAGATATTGATCAGGATCGCTTTTACCTTAGGATCTTTCAGGATGATGCGGAAACCGGCTTCCACCGTCTGCGCGTTGGCGGTACCGCCTACGTCCAGGAAGTTGGCGGGTTCGCCGCCGGAGAGCTTGATCATGTCCATGGTAGCCATAGCAAGACCGGCGCCGTTCACCATGCAGCCTACGTTGCCGTCCAGCTTCACGAAGTTCAGGTTGTGTTTGCCTGCTTCCACTTCGGTGGGATCTTCTTCGGTCACGTCGCGCAGCGCCACCAGGTCGGGGTGACGGAGCAGGGCGTTGTCGTCGAGGCTCAGCTTGCAGTCTACGGCGATCACCTTGTTGTCCGCCGCTTTGAACAGCGGGTTGATCTCGATCATGGCGGCGTCCAGCCCGATGTACGCGTTGTACAGGTTGGTCACGAACTTCACCATGTTCTTGAACGCCTCGCCGCTCAGGCCGAGGTTAAAAGCGATCTTGCGCGCCTGGAAGCCCTGGAGGGCCATGTTGGGATGCACGCGTTCGCGGAATATTTTTTCAGGCGTGTCATGCGCCACATCTTCGATGCTCATGCCGCCTTCTGTGGAATATACGATCATATTCTGGCCGCTCGCCCTGTCCAGCAGGATCGAGAGGTAAAATTCCTCGCGTTTGCTGGGGCCGTCATAATATACGTCCTGCGCCACCAGCACTTTATTCACCATTTTGCCCGCTTCGCCGGTCTGAACGGTCACGAGGGTGCCGCCAAGGATATTGCCTGCGATGGTCTTGATGTCCTCTGAGTTTTTTCCTACCGCTACGCCATGCTGCTGCGTACCCCTGATGAGGCCTTTACCACGGCCGCCGGCGTGGATCTGCGCTTTCACGACCGCGAAGTTGTTGCCAAATTGCACTTTCAGTTGCTTATACGCTTCCGCAGCCGCTTCGGGAGTATCTACGGGGATACCTTCCTGTACCGGTACGTTATATTTTTTCAGCAGTTCTTTAGCCTGGTACTCGTGTAAATTCATCGGTA
>CBINIO010000232.1:0-6750 GCA_966250725.1 uncultured Chitinophaga sp. | reverse complement strand
TCCACGAATTTCCAGAGCGTATCCTGCCAGGGATAGTTCTCGGTGGTGAATTCCTGCTGCTTGCCGTCCTTTTCATAGATCAGCACGGTTTCGTACACGTCGGGCGTGGAGCCGGGCGGCACTTTCATTTTCTCCATGATGTTGTTGCCGACTTTATACGGCAGGCAGTCCACCACGGGCAGGTGCGCCAGCGTGTACCACTGCAGCGCCACCGGCAGCAGGATGGCGAGGCCCATCAGTCCTTTGGTGGTGTTGGGCGCGAATACCGGTTTGATGCGTTTATGGTAAATAAATATCACGAGGATCATCACCAGCAGGATGAGATCTTTGTAGAAAGACTGGTCCGCCGTGAGCTTGATGCAGTCGCCAAAGCAGCCGCACTCGCGGATCAGGCCGCTGAACAGCGCGAAGCCGGTGAGAAAGGTGAAAAATACGATCAGTATCAGCAGCAGGAAAGAAAAGAACCGCATGCGGTACCCCAGCAGCACGGCAAAGCCCGCGATGATCTCGAAGGCGTTCATAATAAGCGAAAAGGCCAGGGAGGCGGGTATCAGGAAGTGCAGGTGCAGCACTTCGAAAAATTCGTCCATTTTGTAGCTCAGGCCAAGCGGGTCGTTGGCTTTGATCAGCCCGGAAAAGATGAACAGCACGCCAACGACGATGCGGAATAGGATCAGGATCGGTTTCATCCGTTTAGGTTTGTTTTTGATATCAATTAATCTGCTTTTCTTCAAGGAGTATCAGGGCGAACACCGCGTAATTCACAATGTCCACGTAATTGGCGTCCATCCCTTCGGAAATGATGGTTCTGCCGTCGTTGCGCAGTATCTGCTTGATGCGCAGCAGCTTGGTGAGGATGAGATCGGTGAAGGATTCCTGGCTCATGCTGCGCCAGGCTTCGCCGTAATCGTGGTTTTTGGCTTCCATTACGCTGCGGATGAAATGTACTTTTTCATCGTACAGCGCGGCCACTTTGTCCACCGGCAGGTCGGTATAAGGGTCGTCCGTCCCCAGGTCCATCTGCATCAGCGCGATCACGCCGTAATTGACGATGCCCCTGAATTCGTTCGCGATATCGTCCGCCACTTTCTGCACGCCCAGCTCCTGTATGGTACGGATGCGCTGGGCTTTGATAAATATCTGGTCCACGATGGACACCGGGCGCAGCACGCGCCAGCTGGTGCCGTAGTCTTTTGTTTTTTTGATGAAGATCTCCTTGCTGCTGTCGATCACCTGCTGATAAGTCATTCAAATGCGGATTTAATCATTTTTGCGATAACTTTGGAAGCGCATTCCCTCATTGTTAATACGTTATTATCGCTTGGGTTTCAAAAATACATTATTACGCAAAGATTTTACCATCCGCTGCCGCGGAAAGTTGCTTTCACTTTCCCGCCCCGCGGTGATGGGCATTATTAATATTACCGACGACTCCTTCTACGCCAACAGCCGCAGCCGCAGTTTGCAGCACATCGTTACCCGCGCCGGCGAAATGCTGCAGGCCGGCGCCGCCATGCTCGACCTCGGCGCGCAAAGCACACGCCCGGGCGCAGAGACCGTCGGCCCCGCCGAAGAGCTGGAACGCCTGCTGCCCGTGATCCACGCGCTGGTGAACCATTACCCCGAAGCCGTTTTGTCCGTGGACACCTGGCATGCCGCCGTGGCGGAAAAATGCATCCTCGCGGGCGCCGCCATCATCAACGACGTGAGCGCCGGCGAAATGGACCCTGACATGATCCCCGCCGCCGCCGCGCTGAAAGTGCCCTACATTGCCATGCACATGAAAGGCACCCCCGCCGATATGCAGCGGAACCCGCGGTACGACGATGTGGTGCGCGAGGTGCTGGACTATTTTATCTTCAAAACGGAAACCTGCCGCCGCGCCGGCATTGCGGACGTGATCATCGATCCCGGCTTTGGTTTCGGGAAAACCCTGGCGCATAATTACCAGCTGCTGCAACGGCTGGAGCTGCTGCACCTGGCGGAGGCGCCGATCCTGGCCGGCATGTCGCGCAAGAGCATGATCTACCGGCTGCTGGGCCGTTCGGCCGACGAAGCGCTGAATGGAACGACGGTCGTAAATACCCTCGCTTTGCAGAAAGGCGCGTCGATTTTGAGGGTGCACGACGTAAAAGAGGCCATGGAAGCGATAGAGATCGTTTCTTTTTTGCAAAATGCATAGCTAAGTCAAATATTTTTATTTTTACAACATGAAGGATGTTTCCCAATTTTATGGATTTGAATTCCGCTGGCTGTATGTAATCGACCTGGTGATCGTTATTTTCCTGGTGATCCAGCTTTACCGGCTGCTCAAAGGCAGCCTGGCGTTTAATATTTTTCTCGGGCTGCTGATGGTGTACGTCGTGTACTTTATCGTGCGTTTTCTCGAAATGCCCATTCTCACCAATATTCTCCAGAACTTTATCAACATCGGCCTCATCGCCATCATCATCATTTTCCAGCCGGAGATCCGGAAGTTTTTGCTGGTGCTGGGGAAAAAGACGCCCCTGAGCAAGGACAGCTTTTTCACCAAGCTTTTCCTGCCCGACCGTTTTAAAAGTTATAAGGAAGAAGAACATATCATTAACGAGGTGATCATCGCCGTGGGGCATATGGCGGCCAGCCAGACCGGCGCGCTGATCGTAATCTCCACCACTTACCGCGTAAAGTTCGATTCCGCGTCGAGCATTTCGATAGACGGCAATGTGAGCGCCAAGCTGATCGAAAGCATTTTTGAAAAAAGCAGCCCGCTGCACGACGGCGCGCTGATCATCGTGGGCAACAAGATACTGGCGGCCAAGGTGATGCTCCCCATGTCCGAAAACCCGAACCTGCCCACGCGCGTGGGCATGCGGCACCGCTCGGCCGTGGGCATTACGGAGCATAGCGACAACCTGGCGATCGTGGTGTCGGAAGAGCGCGGCACCATTTCCTACGCGCAGGACGGGCAGCTGACGCAGAACGTGTCCCTGGAAGAATTAAAAGTGAAGCTGTACGAAGTGCTGGTGGACGGGTATTGATCCGTTCCCTCACTCCTTAAAATACAAAGTCCCCCGAAAACCTTCGGGGGATCTATGTTTGGGGGGATGACTCTATAACTGAATATCTTATTGGTCGAGTTGCACGTTCAGCACCAGCCCTTTCACCCGTACCGTATATTTCCCGGAAGGAAGACTGGCTAACCGTAACGTATACACGCCATGCTCATGTCCTGCTTCAAGCGGTATCATTCTCACCGGCATTTGCTGCTCATCATATATGGTGCATTGCACGGTGCCCTGCTGGCCGGCCAGCGCGGGTATCTGTATGCGGACGTGCCCTTTTGCTGCAGGCAGCTGTTGCATGTCTGGTATGCCCCTCATGTCTGTCACACTCATATGGATGAACAAAAATAAACTCCAGCAATACATAAAGAACCGTTTATGGTTGATGCTTTCGGTTCTTTACAGGAGGTGGTCAAAAGATTGGATAGTCAAATATACAACTATTTAATTCCTGTTATATGTTGATTTTGTTAACTCGGTGTTAACCAACGTGTAAGCGTTCAGAATACGTCTTCAAAATGAATGATTTCCATGGGGTTATCAGCGCAGAACGTAATGGAGACGATATCGAAGCGAAGCGCTTCGATGGAGGGCCGGAAACGTTCCAGGTAGTTTTCCGCCACGTACCGGATATGCGCCTCCTTGATGCCGTTCACCGCCTCCTCGGGCATGCCGAAGGCCTGTCCGCTTCTTGTTTTTACTTCCACGAACACCAGCGTGCCCGCCTGCCGGGCGATGATGTCGATTTCTTTCCGCCCGTGTTTCCAGTTGGTGTGCAAGATGTTATAACCCTTTCCCCGCAGGAATTTCACCGCCATCTCCTCCCCCTTTTTGCCCAGTATATGATGAGAAGCCATGCTATTTTTCTATTTTTACAGCTTAACAATGGAAAAAATGCCAGACCCGAAATTATTCTATCTGAAAGGAAAAGTCCAACATTACGCCTGGGGCGGTTTTACATACATACCCAACCTGCTGGGCCTGCCGGTAACGGGCAAGCACAACGCAGAATACTGGATGGGCGCCCACCAGAGCGCGCCTTCCGAGCTGGAAGCCGCCACGCCCCTGCTTCTCAACGAATATATCGCCGCCAACCCCGCCGAAGTGCTGGGCCCGGTGGCCGCCAAACGGTTTGGCGAACTGCCCTATCTTTTCAAGATACTGGATGTGAAAGATATGTTATCCATCCAGGTGCACCCCACCAAAGCCGAAGCCGAAAAAGGCTTTGCCCGCGAGAACGCCGCCGGTATTCCGCTCAACGCGCCCGACCGTAATTATAAGGACGCGAACCACAAGCCCGAGATCATGGTGGCGCTCAGCGAGTTCTGGCTGCTGCATGGTTTTTTGCCGGAAGAAAAGATCAAAAAAGTGCTGCAGGACGTGCCCGAGCTGCGCTCACTGGCAGGCATATACGAAAAGGACGGTTATTACGGCCTGTACAAGACCGTGATGGAAATGCCGCAGGAGGAAGTGAACAAGCTGCTGCGCCCGCTGGCGGAAAGGGTGCTGCCCGCTTATCGCCAGGGCACCCTCCAAAAGAGCGATCCCGCCTTCTGGGCGGCCCGCGCCATCGACAACGATCCCCAGGGCATGGAGCGGCTCGACCGCGGCATCTTCTCCATTTATTTTTTTAATATCGTATATGCGTCGCCGGGAGAAGCCATTTTCCAGGACGCGGGCATCCCCCACGCCTATCTCGAAGGCCAGAACGCCGAGCTGATGGCTAATTCGGACAACGTGCTGCGCGGCGGCCTTACCCCCAAGCACATCGACGTGGAGGAGCTGCTCAAACACACGCGTTTTGAGGCCGTTCATCCGAAGATACTGAAAGGCGAGGCCATTCATAACGGCCAGGAAAGGATATACCCCACTCCCGCCCCCGACTTCGTGATCAGCACCATCCTGCTCAAAACCGGCGAAACCTACACCCACACCGCCTCCGCCCCGGAGATCTGGATCGTGCAGGGCGGCACCGGCAAAGCCTGCGGCTCCGCAAGGCTGGAGCTGGCGATGGGTACGACGGTATTTGCGGCCTTTGGCGAGACGTATACCATTACCGCCAACGAAGAGCTGGTGATCTTTAAAGCAGCTATCCCTTAATTGATTATATTTGTATCGTAAAAGCAATTTTTTGCGTATGAAGAAAGAAACATTATCCAAGATTTTACTGATAGGCGGGCTGATATTCCTGACCGTGCTCGGGCGGCTGGTTACGAACCACCTCGAGATCTATAATTTTACCGCCATGGGCGCAGGCGCGCTGTTTGCGGGCGTAGTGCTGAAAGATAAAAAGTACGCTTACGCGGTGCCCATCCTGGCGCTGTTCCTCAGCGATCTTTTTTTCGAGCTGTTTACTTCCATCCCCGGCTTTTACGGTGGTGAAATGTTTTTCGTGTACGGCGGTTTTATCCTCGTCACTTTCCTGGGCACGCAGATCCGCAAGGCTTCGGCGGGCAACATCTTCCTGGCGTCCATCGCTTCGGGGCTGGTGTTCTTCCTGCTGTCCAACTTCGGCACCTGGCTGTTCCGTGATATGTACCCGCACACTTTCAGCGGTTTGCTGACCTGCTACTGGTCCGCTATCCCCTTCTTCCGGAACGAGCTGTTCGGCAGCTTTTTCCTGAACGGCATCATGGGCAACGTGTTTTACAGCGGCCTGCTGTTTGGCGCGTATGCTTTGCTGAAACCGGTATTTGTGAAAGAGCCGGAAGGGATGTATGCCTGATAAAGATACTTACGTATATGAGCGCGGGCCGTACCATTGGTACGGCCCGCTTTTTTATAGTTTTAAAACTCATAGCCACTCCACGAACCAATACTGCTCATGCTTCACTTTCCGGTAAGCCGGCAATGCTACCGGCTGGCTGAATAAAGGGCAGTCCGTGACAACAGTATGAAATTCCCCGTTCTCCCCGCAAACGTCCACCCCGGCAGCTTCCAGGTCTGCTATCAGCACGTCGTCCAGCTCGCGGCCGAGAAACTCCTCGCCCAGCTGTTCGTTGCACGACACGATGCGGCAGCGGAGGCCCTGCTCCAGCATCCGGTACACCAGCATTTGCCGGTCCAGTTGCCAGAGCGGCAGCAGGGCGCGCAAACCTGCGGCGGCGCAGACCTTTTCTTCCCAATCCCGGTGCGCCTGCAGGTCGATATCGCCAAACACGGCGGCCGTGGCCCCGTATTGCGCTTTGAGCGTGCTCAGCATGCCGGTAAAATGTTTTTCATATTCCGCCCAGCTGGAAGGCTGCAGGTGAATGGGCACACGGATCGCCGCCGCCTGCTGCTGCAGAATGACCGGGGGAAGACCGTGCGAACGGGAGATGAGGCCGTTCTCGTTCATCACATTGATCAGCGCTACCGGCCGGTGGCCTTCGTTCACGGCCTGCATCAGCGCGAAACAGCTGTCTTTGCCGCCGCTCCAGGAGCAGACGATATTTTCGGGGGAATGTGTCATATTATGATCGACAAAATAGCCGCAGGGCTGGGCCTGCGGCGAGTATTCTAAATAAAATCAATTGCACTAATCATCCAATTTCAACACCGCCAAAAACGCCTCCTGCGGCACTTCTACGTTCCCGATCTGGCGCATACGTTTTTTACCTTCTTTCTGTTTCTCCATCAGCTTGCGTTTACGCGAGATGTCGCCGCCGTAACATATGGCTGTCACGTCTTTCCGCATCGCGCTGAAATTTTCCCTCGCCACGATCTT
>CBINIO010000231.1:0-6777 GCA_966250725.1 uncultured Chitinophaga sp. | reverse complement strand
AGCTTGGGGTGCGCCGTTATCGGCGCACCTTTTTTTTATCCTTTTAAAACCAGCCGCGCCGCGCGGTCGGGATCGTTCTGCACTTCGCAGGTATCGTTGAGGATCATCGTTTCGCCGTTCGCGGCCGTAAATGCCGGCCACTGCGGAAGCGCGCTGACATTGGGATTGCCGCTGCGCATGAATTGCAATAATGCGTCCGCCATTTTTACGGAGAGCCGGCGCGGTCTGCTGCCGCCGCCGCTGTGGCTGATCATGAGGTCGGTATTGAGGAACCAGAAGCTGATGTCGAGGCAATGGAACGCGCGCATGCGGCCGTCGAACAGGGGCGGGCAGAAGCCGAACCAGGCCATGTACACCGGTGAACTCTGCTGCAGCTTGGCGGTGGCGGCCGCTACTACGGACGAGCGGTTGGAATGCACGAGCGCCAGTATTTCCACCGGTTTGGCCTGCGGGAAAGTTCTGGCGTAAGCCTGCGCTATTCCGCGGCGCGGGCGCCGTATTGAGGGTTCAATTGTCCGATCACTTCCTGCATGGAAATGTTTTCCATGGCGGGGTTCGTGCGGCTGGGAGAATGTTCGTGGAAGGTGCTGCAAAACAGCATGGGTATGTCGGGATGCGTGGCGCGCGCTTCGAAATAGTTGCCGGTGGGCAGTTGTATGCCGTCCGCTACCGGGCCGAAGCTGCCGCGGCGAAGACCGGGCGTGGGATCTTCTTTTTGCAGGCGCGCGGCGGCACGGTCCGCCAACGCAAGGTATTCTTTCCAGGGCATCTGGTGCAATGCGTCGAGCCGCGCGGCGGAAAGGCCCGCGTCTTTCACGATATATTCGCCGAGGCGTTGCGCATATTCCTTGCTGATGCCCGCCGTAGTGGAGCCGCTCAGCGAAACGCCTTTGTGGATCAGCTCTTTCGCGGAAGGCATGGCGGCCAGCGTGCACACTTTCGCGCCGCCGCCGGATTGCCCGGCGATGGTGACGTTGCCGGGGTCGCCGCCGAACTGCGCGATGTTTTTGTTCACCCAGCGGAGCGCCGCCACGATGTCCAGCATCCCGGCGTTGCCGGAATCCGCGTACGCGGCGCCGCCCACGCCGGAAAGATCGGTGAAGCCCAGCGGGCCGAGGCGGTGGTTGAGCGATACGAATACCACGTCGCCGTAACGCGAGAGGTTTTCGCCGTGATAGCCGTCCTGCTCGATACCGTTGCCCCTGCTGAAACCGCCGCCATGGAGCCATACCAGCACCGGGCGTTTTTTGCCGTCGGTCGCGGGCGTCCATATGTTCAGGGTAAGACAGTCCTCGCTGATCTCGTCGTAATTCCAGTGGTCGATGAACATGTCGTACGACGTGGATGCGCGGCTGTATACGTCCTGCGGCGCGGAGTTGCCGTAGAATACCGCGGGGCGCACGCCTTGCCAGGGTTTCAGCTCCTGCGGGCCCATAAAGCGGTTGGCGCCGCCGGCAGCCTCCGCGTAGGGAACGCCGAGGAAAGTGGTGATGCCGCGCAGGATAAATCCTTTTACTTTACCGGCGTGCGTTTCGGCCAGCGCGATGTTTTCGCCGATCTGCAGCGGCGGCGCATCGTCGTTCGCCGTTTGTGCGCCTTTCGCATCGCCGTTGCAGGACGAAACGCTGAAAGGCATGATGGCGGCGGCTCCCGCAGCTGCGGAGCCCGCGCCGATCTTACAGATAAAATTCCTTCTGTTCAGGTTCATAACGTTTATTTAAGTTGCATGGCCCATTCGATGCCTTTCCAAACGATGGAGAGGAAAAACGGGTCTTCGTAATCTTTTTCAAAATGCCCCAGCCCGATGTAAAACGAGCGTCCGCCTTCAAATTCACGGTACCAGCAAACGGGGTGGGGGCTTCCCATTTTTCCGCCGGTATAGGAGCTTTCATCGGCGGTGATAAGATAATGCAGCGAATCCTGCAATGACTTAAAGTTATACACTTCGTCGAAATGCCGGAAAGTGTCGGGTAAATGAGCGGTGGCGGGGAAATTTTTATCCACCACGCGATAGCGGGCCTGCTGCGGTTCGGGGTGACCGTCGAACCATGCGCCGGCCAGCCGGTTGTACCAGGGCCATTCGTATTCGGTGGTGGTGGCGGCGTGAATGCCGACAAAACCGCCGCCCTGGCGGATATAATCCATCAGCGCCTGCTGCTGCGCATCGTTGAGCACATTGCCGCGGGTGCTGAGGAATACGAGCGTTTTGTATTGCGAGAGTTTTTCGCTGGTGAACCAGCGGGCATCCTCCGTAGTGTCCGCCACGATGCCGTACCGGCCGGCCATTTTGACGAACATGGCTTTCCCGGCTTCAATGGAGGAGTGGCGGTAGCCGCCTTCCGTTTTGGAGAAGACGAGTATTTTGCCACGCTGCGCGAAAACAGTGATGCTGAGGCAGCAAAGTAAAAGTGTATAGGTGAAGGGTTTGAAGAAGTTCATAATTTCGTTTTTTACAAGTGCATGTCGTTGGCAAAGATTTTTCAACAGGAAGATTTTGAATGTGTTCCTGCCAGCGGCTCCGTTTAGCGTACATGTCTTTGAATGCCGTGGTCAAAGGTTCCTTTTCTTCAGCTCATCCACCGCGAACGCGCAGGCCCGCGCCGTAAGCGCCATATAAGTGAGCGAAGGGTTCTGGCAGGCGGCGGAGGTCATCGCCGCGCCGTCCGTTACGAACACGTTGGGCACCTCGTGCAGCTGGTTGTGCGCGTTCAGCACGGAAGTGGCGGGGTCGCGGCCCATGCGGGCGGTGCCCATTTCATGGACGCTTAGTACCCGCGCCTGCGGGTCGCGCGCACGGTCGTACGTGCGGATGTTTTTGAAACCGGCCTTTTCCAGCATCTCCGCGGCGCTGTCGATCATGTCCGCGCGCATGTTCTTTTCGTTCTGTTTGATCTCGCAATCGATCACTACGAGCGGCTGGCCCCATTTGTCTTTTTGCGTGGGGTGCAGGCTGATCCTGTTTTCTTCATAAGGCAGCACTTCACCAAAACCGCCGAGGCTCATCGTCCATTCGCCGGGTTCGGAAAGCGCGGCTTTCAGCCCGGCGCCGATGCCGTACGCGTCGTGATCGCGACGGTAATTCCCCCTTTCCGCGCCGCATTGGTATGCGAAGCCGCGCAGGTAATCGCTGCGGCGGGAAGCCTCGCCGATGTTCCTGAAACGCGGAATGTACGGGCCGTTAGGGCGCCTGCCGTAATAATAGATGTCCTTCATCCCTTCGAACGCGCCGCTGGCGCCCGCCCCCACATGATGATTGATAAGGTTGCGGCCCAGCTGGCCCGAGCCGTTGCCCATGCCCTGCGGGAAAACTTCCGAGGTTGAAGCCAGCAGCAACGCCGCAGTGGCAATGGTGGAGGCGTTCACAAAAATGATCTTCGCGTAAAATTCTTCGCTCCGGAGCGTTTGCGCATCGATGATACGTACGCCGGTAGCCCTGCGTTTATCTTTATCGTAAAGGATTTCGGCTACGACGGAATGCGGCCGGAAAGTAAGATTGCCGGTAGCGGCCGCGGCCGGCAGCGTGGCGGCGTTGCTGCTGAAATACCCGCCGAACGGGCATCCCAAATGACAACGGTTGCGGTACTGGCAGGGGCCCCGGCCGCGCATGGCTTTGGTGAGATGCGCCACGCGGCCCATGATGAATTTTCTTTCCCCGCCGTACGCTTCTTCCAGCCTGCTTTTCACCTCCTTTTCCACACAATTCATTTCCATGGCGGGCAGAAACTCGCCGTCCGGCAAATGCGCGATGCCTTCCTTCGCCCCGCTGATGCCCGCAAACCGCTCCACGTAGCTGTACCAGGGCGCAAGATCTTTGTAACGGATCGGCCAGTCCACTCCAATACCATCTTTTGCGTTCGCCTCAAAATCCAGGTCGCCGATGCGGTAGCTTTGCCGGCCCCACACCAGCGAGCGGCCGCCCGCCTGGTAGCCGCGTATCCAGCCGAACGGTTTTTCCTGGATGTAAGGATGTTCCTTGTCCGATACAAAATATTGTTTGGAGGCATCTTCCCAGGCGTAGATGGTGCTTTGTACCGGGCTTTCGCGGCGGGATTCCAGCGTGGCGGCCCCGTGGCGCGGCAGCTCCCAGACCGGCGTAGTGGCGGTAGTATAGTCTTTCACATGCTCCACCTGCCGGCCGCGTTCGAGCACGAGGGTTTTCAGTCCTTTCTCGCAAAGCTCTTTTGCCGCCCAGCCGCCGCTGATGCCGGAGCCGATCACGATGGCGTCGTATATGTTCTGCATAACATGGAAAGGCGCTTGTGCCTTGCGACAAATATACCAAGGCATCTACCGGGGAAATAATGCAATTATGACAAAAGCTGATGGCCTGCCTTCGTCCGCTCAAACAAAGATCCGCGAGCCCGCAAACCGTTCCCGGTATTCCGTCGGCGTGCAGTTTTTCTTTTTCCGGAATGTGCGGTTGAAGTTGGAAAGATTGTTAAACCCGCACTGGTAGGCGATCTCATGCACGGTATGCGTGGTGTCGATCAGCATGCGCGAGGCATGCCCCATCCTGATCTCGTTCAGCACTTCTATAAAAGTATTGCCGGTGCGCTTTTTAAAAAAACGGCTGAACGATACTTCCGTCATGTTCGCCAGCGCCGCCACCTCGCGCAGCGTAACCGTATCGTCGAAATGCCGGTGCATGTATTCCATCGCTTTCTGTATGCGGCGGCTGCTGTGCGGCTGCGCCGCGTCCTGCGCGGGGGCGGAGGAAAGCATGCGCATATCGCTCACGGACAATCCCTGTAATATAGACAGCAGCTCGAGCACCGAATCAAAACCCTGCTTTTTTTCCAGCGCGCAAATGCGCCCCGCGTACTGTTCGGCGGCAGGCCGGGAAAACAGGATGCCGCGCGACGCCTTTTCGAGCATATTCTTGATAAAGCTCAGCTGGTTGCGCATCAGCAGCGCGGCGGGTAAAAAATCGCGGTGGAACTGGATGGTGACCTCGTAAATGGCTTTGGAACGGCAGCGGTGCGTGAACCAGCCGTGCGGCAGGTTGGGGCCCACGAGCGCCAGCTCCAGCTCGCCGATCTCTTCCATATGATCGCCCACGATGCGCTGCGCGCCTTTGGCGTTGCGGATAAAATTCAGCTCGAACTCGTCGTGGAAATGCAACGGGAAATCGAACTGGTCTTTCTCCCGGGCAAACATCGTAAAACAGTCGTGGCCCGTCAGCGGCGTGATCTCACGCAGGATGCCCTGTTGCATGGCAAACGCTTTGCGCATAAAAATAGCTAAAAAACGGTCGTAAAAGTATTAACTTGAAAATTTGGCAGATTTATGGATTGACAAGGGGTTTCAGCGCAGGGCGGATAATAAAATACCTTGAATGGATAAATATGTACTATGCGAACTTGCGGGCGCTTGACTAGATTTGTGTATCAACCACATTCCACAGCTATGAAGAAAAATTCCATCTGTATTTTGTACACCGCATTTTTTTTGCTGGCCGTCGCGCTGCTGCCGGCATGCGGTTCCGGTAAAGGGAAAGAAGCGGCGGCGCCGCCCCCGGGCAAATCGTTTAAAGTGCTGAATTACCTGCGGGAGATCTCCGGTAAAAAAACATTGCTCGGCATCCACAATCGCGAACCGAACGCCACGCCCGCGGTATGGACGGAGAAGGTACATGCCGTAACGGGGAAATATCCAGGCCTGTGGAGCGGCGATTTTCTTTTCCAGGCGGACAATATCAACAACCGGCAAACGATGATAAACGAAGCCGCGCGGCAATGGGAAAAAGGCGCGGTGGTGAACATCATGTGGCATGCCTGCAATCCAGCGCTGTCGCAGCCCTGCGGCTGGGACGACAAAGGCGTGAAAAGCCATCTTTCGGACGAACAATGGAAAGAGCTGATCACCGACGGCACACCGCTGAACGGCAAATGGAAAAAGATGATGGACGAAGTGAGCGTGTATTTGCAGCAGCTGGAAGACAAAGGCGTGGAAGTGCTCTGGCGCCCGCTGCATGAAATGAACCAGGGCGTGTTCTGGTGGGGCGGAAGGCCCGGTCCGCAAGGCACCGCGAAGCTCTGGCAGCTCACGCACGATTATATGACCAAAACGAAAGGACTTAGTAATCTCATATGGGTATGGGACATCCAGGATTTTAAATCGCTGGCTTCCGACGCGCAGACCTACCACCCCGGCAACGATTATTTCGATATGCTGGCGCTGGACGTGTACGACGACGGCAGCGGTTATTCCAAAGAAAAATACGACATCATCGTGAAAGCCTCGGGCGGCAAACCCATCGCCATCGGCGAATGCCAGCGTTACCCGACGGCGACGCAGCTGGAGCAGCAGCCTTTGTGGACGTTCTTTATGGGATGGTCCGAACTGACTTTCGAACATAATTCCGAAGAGGAGATCAAAGCGCTGGCGAACGCCGGCAACATTCTCACGCTGGACCAGCTGCCCGGATGGTGAGGCCGGCATTGTATCAACAAGAACCAACTGTTATGCATCAACATTTATCGCTGCGGGAAAAGATCGGCTACGGGTTTGGCGACATGGCCTCGTCCATGTTCTGGAAGCTGTTCGGCATGTACCTGCTCTTTTTTTATACGGATGTAATGGGGATAAACGCCGCGGCCGCCGGCACCATGTTCCTCATCACCCGCATCTGGGACACCGCTTTCGATCCGGTAGTGGGCGTGATGACCGACCGCACGCACAGCCGCTGGGGGAAATTCCGCCCGTACATTTTGCTCACGGCGGTGCCTTTCGGCGTGATCGGCGTGCTGACCTTCACCACGCCTTCGTTGTCGCCCG
>CBINIO010000230.1:0-6791 GCA_966250725.1 uncultured Chitinophaga sp. | reverse complement strand
TAATAAAGACGCCCGTTTTTTCCTGCGCGCGCCGGGTTACAACAACAGGACCGCCGCGCTGAAACCTGCGCTGGAAGCTATTCCTGAAGTAGAGGGATTGTGCTTTGGTTATTCGGCCCCTTCTTCCACCTCCACCAGCAGCACCAACATGTCGTTAGGCACGGGCGAAATGGCGGGGAACATGATGGTGGAAGTAAAGTACATCGACGAAAATTATATTCCCTTTTATAACAT
The DNA here is from genome assembly GCA_966250725.1 of uncultured Chitinophaga sp. Taxonomy (GTDB): domain Bacteria; phylum Bacteroidota; class Bacteroidia; order Chitinophagales; family Chitinophagaceae; genus Chitinophaga. Next base: position 6,557 of record CBINIO010000230.1, on the reverse strand, counting down.
CAAACTGTTGGCAGGGCGCAACCTGCTGCCGGCGGACACTTCGCGGGAAGTGATCATCAACGAGAGCTACGCCCGCGCGGCAGGTTTTGCCAAACCGGAAGACGCGGTGGGGCAGCTCATCACGTTCCGCGACGTAAAAAAAACTGTTGTGGGCGTGGCGGCCGACTTCCATACCAAAGGCATGCAGGCCAAAATACCGCCGCTGGCGCTCACTACCGACCCCTACGCGAAAGTGGCGCTGCATGTTTCCCTGCGTAAAGACGCCGGCCTGCAAAAAACGATGGCAAAGATAAAAGCTGCCTGGGCAAGCGTTTTCCCGGACAGCGAATTTAAGCCCGTGTTCATAGACGAAACCGTCGCAAGGTTTTACGAAGGCGAAAGAAAGCTCGGCGAATTGCTGGGCTGGGCGACCGGCGTGGCGATATTCATCAGCTGTCTCGGTTTGCTGGGCCTGGCGATCTACGCCACCCGCCAGCGTACCAAGGAGATCGGCATACGGAAAGTGCTGGGCGCGAGCGTTACGAGCATCGTGGCGCTGTTCAGCAAAGACGTCACAAAGCTGGTATGCATCGCCGCCGTTATCGCGTCAGGCATTGCGTGGTACGCGATGGACAAATGGCTGCAGCGCTTCGCGTATCATATCGGCATGCCCTGGTGGGTATTCCCGCTGGCGGCCGGCACGGCGCTTTTGCTGGCTTTGCTTACCGTTGCCACGCAGGCGCTGAAAGCCGCGATGGTGAACCCCGTGCGGTCGCTTAAATCCGAATGATCAACAAAAATTTTTTACATTGATATCATGATCCCACTGCGCAACATTTCCAAACATTATCCCGTCGGGTTCGGCAAACATGAAATTTTAAAGGACGTGGACCTCGTGATCCATGAAGGCGAGTTTGTGTCCGTGATGGGCCCGTCCGGCTCGGGGAAGTCGACCCTGCTGCACATACTCGGCTTGCTGGAGGAGCCTTCCGGCGGGGAGTATCTTTTCCAGGGCGAGCCGGTGCATAAGATGAACGATAAAAAACGCACCCAGCTGCACCGCGGCGCCATCGGCTTCGTGTTCCAGGCGTATCACCTGATCGACGAGCTGACGGTGTATGAAAATATCGAGACACCGCTGCTGTACAAGAACGTGCCTTCTTCAGAGCGTAAAAGCCGCGTTGCGGATATCCTTGACCGTTTTAACATCGTGGCGAAAAAAGACCTGTTCCCCAGCCAGCTTTCCGGCGGCCAGCAGCAGCTGGTGGGCGTGGCCCGCGCCATCGCGGCGGAACCCGCCGTGATATTCGCGGACGAGCCTACCGGCAACCTGCATTCCGACCAGGCGAGGCAGATCATGGAATTGTTCGCCGAGCTGAATAAAAAAGACGGCATCACGATCGTGCAGGTAACCCATTCAGACCTCAACGCCGGCTACGGCAACAGAGTTATCGAGATCATGGACGGAAGGATAAAATAATCCGTCCGGTATTTTTCCGGCGTTAAAAACTCATCATATGATGTTTTACCTTAAATTCGTATGGCCCGGAGCCATACCTACCAGCAATTTGCCATCTATCAAGTACGGCCAGAAGGTGTCCACACAATTAATATATTTTTGTCAGGCTATGAAAATGAAGTCCCTTGCAATCGCATCGATACTGGCTTTTCTTTTGTTTGCCAACCCGGTAGCCGCCCAGGAAAGCTGGAGTTACCAGCGTTGCCTGGAATACGCGCTTTCACATAACCTCACCCTTCAGCAAAGCGTGCTGCAGAAGCGTTTGCAGGAGCTTACGCTAAAGCAGAACCGCCTGTCGCAGCTGCCCACGATCAACGCGGGCGCCAATGCGGGCTACCGCTTCGGCCGTTCCATCGACCCCACTACCAACACGTTCGTATCGCAAAACCTTTTTAACGCGGGGCTGAACATGAACTTCAATGCCGACCTGTTCGGCTGGTTCACCAAGCAGAACGCCATTGCCGCTTCCAAATACCAGGTGTACGCCGCCAATTACCAGCTTGAAAAAGCGCGGAACGATATGGGCGTGAACGTTGCCAACGCATTTCTCCAGATACTGCTCGCCAACGAACAGGTGAAGATCAGCAAATCGCAGGTGGACCTGAGCATGGCGCAGCTGGACAATACCAAAAAGCTCGTTGCCGCCGGTTCCGTTCCCGAAAGCAACCAGGCAGACCTGGAAGCGCAGCTGGCGCGGGACAGCTCCACGCTGGTGACGGCGGAGAACAACGCCATTCTCGCGGTGCTTACCATGAAAGCCTTGCTGAACCTGGATTTTGCGGTGCCGTTCTCCACGGAGCTGCCGGAAGACATACAGGCCATCCCGTTACTGAACCTTTCCGAAACGGACCCGGAAATGGTGTTCAGCGCGGCGCTCGCCAACCAGCCCGGTTATAAAGCGGACGAAGCGATGGTAAAAGCGGCCAACCGCACGCTCGCTTCCGCGAAAGGCGCCCTGTACCCCAGTCTCAGCCTGGGCGGCGGCGCAGGCACCAACTACGCCAATACGAACTACCAGCAATACGGCCCGCCCATTCCCTATGTGGATACCGCGGGTTATGTGAACGTCAACGGCACGCTGTACCCGGCGCTCAAACCCGGCACGTTCCACATGAGCAAGCTCACGCCTTTCGGCGATCAGTTCAGCAACAACTTCGGGCAGAACATCGGCATCACCCTCAGCATTCCCATCCTCAACGCATGGCAGCTGCGCGGCAACGTGGAAAGGGCGAAGATCGACCGGCAGGACAAGCTGCTCACGCTCGACATCAACCGCCAGAAGCTGCGCCAGGACATCTACACCGCGCATGCGGACGCCGTAGGCGCGCTGCAGAAATACCAGGCGGCCGTCACTACCGAAAAAGCCTCGCAGAAAGCGTACGATTTCGCCACCAAACGTTTCAACGTGGGCCTCATGAACACCGTTGAATACGTGACCACCCAGGCTAACCTGTTCAGGGCGCAGATAGACAAAGTATCCGCCCTGTACGATTATATTTTTAAAATCAAATTACTGGAATTCTACCGCGACCAGCGAATATCGCTGTAGCGTTCCGGGGCACAGAAATACCATGCGTATATGAAGAAGAAAAAGAAACTGCTCTTCTGGATTATCGGCATCATACTGCTGGCGGTACTCCTTTTCGTTGTTTTCGGGGGTACCGGCAAAGACGAAGGCATCAAGGTGTCCGTCGATAAAGTCGCCAAAAGGGATATCATAGAAGTGGTTTCAGCCAGCGGGAAGATATTCCCCGAGATCGAAGTGAAAGTAAGCTCCGATATCTCCGGGGAAATTACCGACCTGATGGTGGAAGAGGGCGATTCCGTGGTGAAGGGGCAGGTGCTGGCGCGCATATACGCCGATATTTACGGTTCCGCGAGAGACCGTGCCGCCGCCGCCGTAAGCCAGTCGCAGGCCGAGCTTGCCAACAGCGACGCCGCGCTGAGCGCCTTCAAGGCACGGCTCGACCAGGCCAAAGCCGCATTCGACCGCAACTCCGAGCTGCTCAAACAGAAAGTGATCTCCCGCGCAGAATTCGAGACCGCGGAAGCCACCTATAAAGCCGCGCAATCCGATTACAACGCCGCGCTGCAGCGCATCAACAGCGCGAAGTTCGCCGTTTCCAGCGCGCAGGCCAATCTTACCGAAGCCAACAAAAACCTCGGCAGGACCACCATCCTCGCGCCGATGGGCGGCACCGTGTCACTGCTTTCCGTAAAAAAAGGCGAGCGCGTGGTGGGTACCGCGCAGATGACCGGCACGGAAATGCTCCGCATCGCGGACATGGCTACCATGGAAGTACAGGTGGACGTAGGTGAGAACGACATCCCGAAAGTAAAGTACGGCGACTCGGCGCTTATTGAAGTGGACGCCTATACGAACCGCAAATTCAAGGGCGTGGTAACGCAGATCGCCAGCTCCAGCAAAGGCGCGGCCACGGCTACCGCATCCACTTCGTCCGCGGAGCAGGTGACGAATTACGTGGTGCATATCCGCATCCTGCCGGCTTCCTACGCCGACCTCATCGATCCTAAATACCCGCGCAGGTTTCCCTTCCGGCCCGGTATGAGCGCGAACGTGGACATACAGACGCGTACGGAAAAACAGGCGCTGTCCATCCCCATCAACGCGGTAACCACGCGCAACCCGGCGGATACGGTGAAGAAGGGTCCCGGCGGCGGCGACGGCGTTTTGGGCGGAGATGTTTCGAACCATGATTTTACGGAAGTGGTGTTCCTGCTGCAAAAAGATAATACGGTGAAAATGGCCGAAGTGAGCGTGGGCATACAGGATGATAACAACATCCAGATCACGTCGGGCCTGAAAGAAGGGCAGGAAGTGATCAGCGGCCCGTACACGGCGGTTTCGCGCCTGCTGGAGAACGGAAAGAAAGTGCAGGTGGTGCCCAAGAACCAGCTGTTCGAAGCGGCGAAATAATACAAAAGTTCACACTCAAAATAACAGGAGGGACGCACCGCACGGCGCGTCCCTTTTTTATTGTCCCCATGAATTTCTTTACCTTGCAAAAAAAATGAGGGAACGTTGAGCATGGTACATCATACTGGAATTATCGGAAGCGGCAGCTGGGCTACGGCCATTGCCAAGATACTGACGGACAACAACCAGAGCATTCACTGGTGGATACGCAGCGAAGAAACGATCCGCCATCTGCAGCAGCGTCATCACAACAAACATTACCTCGCATCAGTGTATTTCGACAACCGGCTGCTGCAAACGAACAACGATCTTTCAGAGGTCGTAAAAGCAAGCGACACATTGATACTGGCCGTGCCTTCCGCGTTCCTGCGGCAGGTGCTGGAAACCCTCCCCGCCAACGCTTTTGAAGGCAAGCAGGTGGTTTCCGCCATCAAAGGCCTCGTGCCCGGCACCAACCAGCTGATCAACGAATATCTCGCGGACAGGTTCGGCCTGCCCATCGAAGATTATTTCACCATCACCGGCCCCTGTCATGCCGAAGAAGTAGCGAACGAAAAACTTTCCTATCTCACTTTCTCCGGCATTGATGCGGACCGCACCGAGGCGCTGGCGGCGCGCTTTAACAACAGCTACCTGCAAACCATCGTCAATAAAGACCTGTACGGCGTGCAGTTCGCCTCCGTGCTCAAAAATATTTACGCGCTCGGCGCCGGCATCGCGCACGGCCTGGAGTATGGAGACAATTTCCTCAGCGTGTTCATCACCAACTGCTTCCGCGAAATGCAGGAGTTCCTGGAGAAATACGAGCAGTTCCAGGCGGGGCACGGTAAAGAGGCCGTAACGCATAACTACAACGCCAGCGCCTATCTCGGCGATCTGCTGGTGACCTGTTATTCGCTTCACAGCCGCAACCGCACGTTCGGCAACATGATCGGCAAAGGGTACAGCGTAAAGGCCGCCCAGCTGGAATTGAACATGATCGCGGAAGGGTATTATGCCAGCCGCTGCATCTTCGAGATCAACCAGGAGATCGGGGCCTATATGCCTATCGCGCAGAAGATCTACAGCATCCTGTGGGAACAGCTGCATACGGAAGAAGCGTTCCTGGAACTGGAGAAGGGGCTGGTGTAGACGATCATCCGAAATGCAAAATGAAAGAACATTGCCGGGATCTGTGCAAGGGGCTGGTGTAGACGATCACCTGACATGCAAAGCGAAAGAAACATTTCCCGGGTCGGGGGAAGGGCTTGAACACCGACAGCCCGCGAAAAATTCATGTAACTCAAAAAAACATCGCCGCCGCAATCCCGTCCGCGAAGAACTTCCCCTCGCGCGTCAGGACAAGCGAGGAATTTTCCTGCCGCATCCATCCTTTCCCGATAAACTCGGCGCCGGCTGAAAGCAGCTGCCCGCTTTTGTCCTGCCCGAAACGTTCCCGCACGCTCTGAAGATCGCAGCCCGCCTGCGTGCGCAGCGAGATCATGATATATTCGTTCAGCGCCATCTGCTCGCTCAGCACTTCCTTCTCAAACGGCACCGCCCCTTTACGGATGCTTTGCATGTACAGGGAATTGTTCGCCACGTTCCACTGCCGGCTCTGCCCGTTGAACGAATGCGCGCTCGGGCCCAGGCCCAGGTAAGGTTTCCCCTGCCAGTAACTGCTGTTGTGCCGCGAAAACATGCCCGGCTTTGCGAAGTTGGAGATCTCGTAATGCTCGTACCCCGCGTTTTCCAGCGCCTGCATCAGCATCCCGAAATGATGCGCCGCACGGTCGGGATCGATAGGCGGAATTTTGTGATGCTGTATAAAATGATCGAGCGCGGTGCCCGGCTCCACCGTAAGCGCGTAGCAGGAAAGATGCGGGATGCCGAGCTGTACCGCCCGCGCGATGTTTTCCTCCCAATGCGCATCGGTAAGGGTAGGGCCGCCGTAGATAAGATCGATGCTGATATTGTCGAAACCCTTTTCCATGGCGGTTTGCAGACATCGAACAGATTGCTCCGCATTATGCGCGCGGTTCATCCATTTCAGGTCTTCCTCGAAAAAGGACTGCACGCCGATGCTCAGGCGGTTGATGCCCGCGTCGCGGAAGGCTTGCAGGCTGGCGGCGGAAAGATCGT
>CBINIO010000229.1:0-6791 GCA_966250725.1 uncultured Chitinophaga sp. | reverse complement strand
TTCGCCCGCTTTTACGTGCTCGTTCAGCCATACCGCCCCTTCCGCATCGTTGGGCCCCAGCTGATCTGGCAGCTCGAGCGAAGTGAACCAGAGGTTGGAATTGGATTGGCCCGGCCCTTCGATATTGCCTTTCGCCTTGCGTTTGTTGAGGAACTCCTTTTGCGCGGAATCGTCGCAGCCGAATACCAGCTTGCCGTTCCAGCGGGTAAAGTCTCCGATCACCTTCAGGTAAGCGGAGCGCGGGCGGATGCCGGCCGTATGCGTGCTGTTGAAGCTGCCGGGGAAATGCCAGAACAAACCGTGCATGGTCATCAGATATTCCGGTTTGCCCGGCGTGCCGATGTCGCGGATGCGCGGCCATTCCGTATTCCAGCCATGCGCGCCGTCGTAGCTGTGACTGGCTTTCGGCAGGCGGTAAAAATGCCAGCTGCCTTTGTCGCGCACGCCCAGCAGCACGGATTTGTGGTCCCAGCCGGTGGCCCATATCGGGTCTGAAGCGGGATTCGCGTTGCCGTGAATGCCGCCGGGGCCGGTGATCTCCACGAACTGGTTGCGGCGCACCACTTTCCAGTTCTTGCCGTCCCATTCGGAAAGCGAACCGGCTTCGATATCAAAATGTTTCAGCGCCTCCGGGCCGGGCTCGCCGTTGTTGGAATACACCATCACGCCCTGGCCGCTGTACACGCCTTTGCCATGCGCGCCGGGCAGCAGCTCGCCGCGGTGGTTGTTGGCGACGTCCTTTTCTTTTTTCTGTTTTACGTTGCCGTCCTGGTACAGCATGACGGGCTGTAGGGTTTTTACGTCCACTTCATAAAAACCTTCCTCCATGGTGGCGTAATAGATCTTGCCCGCGGGATCGGCGAGGTGGCGGGCGTTGCCCGTATGCCTGCCCGGCATAACGTCGTAAGGGATCACGCGCACTTTGCCGCTGCCGTCTATGGCGTAAGGGCCGATGAACAGCTGGTTGCTTTCCTTGTGGATCATGCGGTTGGCGGGCGTTCCGCCGATGCTTTCCGGTCTTACCGTCTGCTTCAGCGAAGGGGAAATTTCATACAGCTTGTCCGACGAACCGAATGGCAGGTGCGGGCCGTAGGTGACCACCCACAAATTGCCGGCCCAGGGCACTACCGCTCCGGTGCCGCATTCGCCTTCGTTGTTGTACATCGCGAGGTGCGGGTACACGCCGCTGTAGGATGGATATTGTTGTGCCGTTACCGGCAGGCCCGCGGTAAGCAGGCCTGCCAGCAGCATCATTTTCAAACGCTTCATCAATAATGCGGGTTTTGGGTGAGGCCGCTGCTAAGCACCTCGGAAGTTGGAATAGGCCAGAGGTACTGGCGTGTCTTGTCAAATTTACGCAACGCGATCTGTTTTATCAGGCCCGCGTCGTACATCGGTTTGAAATCGGCGCTGCCGTCCTCGTCGATGTCGGGCGTTTGCGGGAAGAACCAGAGGCCCGGCTGTACGACTTTCGTACGCAGATCGGCGGGATCGAGCAATCCGTAGTTCGGTTTGTTCAGCACTTTCTCCGCGATCTTCCAGCGGATGATATCCATGTACCGCACGCCTTCCAGCGCAAATTCCATTCTTCTCTCCGCTCTCAGCACCTTGCGGAGCGCCGCCTGGCCGGTAACGGTCACGGCGGGATATTCGGTCACGCTGGTCACCGGCACGCCGTAAGCGCGGGCGCGCACGGTGTTGATGGCGTCCAGCACCGTCTGATCGATCTGGTCCAGCTCTATTTTCGCTTCGGCGTACATCAGCAGCACGTCGGCGTAACGGATGATGATCTTGTCCGGCTCGGCTTGCCAGGAATTGAGCAGCCAGTCGCCGTCCACGCCTTTTTTCCAGACCAGCCCGTTGAACGATGCGAAGATGGCGACGGAACGGGTGTCTTTATTTTCCACGTATTTCTGATCGGCCTCTTTCCATACTTTCAGCGAATCGGGGTGGGGCTGATAGATGTAGCCCAGGTGCGGCTGCTGAAATTCCTGTATGGTGGCGGTACAGCGCGGGTCGCGGTTTTCGAAGGGCTTGCGCGGGTCGTACCGCGGCGATTCGTCGATGGGCAGGCCGTCGTCGCAAAGGAAAGAGCAGAACAGGTCCCAGGAAGGATTTTTTGCGCCCCATCCGCCCGCGTTGCGCGGCACATAGTTCTGCAGGTCGCCAAGCGTTACTTTCAGCGCTACGGACCTCGGAAGGCCAAAAACGGTTTCCACCGAATTTTTTGTTTTTGACAGGAACAGGTTGCTGAAATTGGCGTGCAGCTTGTAAACGTCCAGCTTCATACAATCTTCGGCGGCTTTGGCGGCGGTAGCGTAATCGCCCATCTGCAGCGCGAAGCGTGCTTTCATGGCAAAGGCCGCGCCGGAGGAGGCGCGTTTCAGCTCGCCGGCGCCGTAGGTTTTGGGAAGATTCAGCGCGGCTTCGTCAAAGTCGGCGTAGATCCTCGGCATCGTCGCTTCTTTGCCTTCCTGTTTCAGCTTCATCGCCTCTTCGATATCCAGCGCGGTCTCCGTATAGATGATGTTGCCGTAATGCGTTACCAGCCTGGCGTACATGCAGGCGCGCACGAATTTCGCCTCCGCGGTATAACGGCTGATCTGCGCGGCGCTCAGTTTGTCGGCGGCGCGGTCGATGCTGAAGATCACGTTGTTGGCGCGGGCGATCACTTTGTAGGTGTTCTTCCACCAGTCCTTCACAAACCCCGTTTCGCCGTTGATGGTGGCGTTGGCGATCGGCGTGAGGGTTTCCCGGTACAGGAAATCGTCCGTCCAGTCGTCCTGGTCGTTGGGCCAGAATATTTCCTTATAAAGCCCGTTCAGCGACATCTCAATTTCTTCCGCGTTGGAGTTCCAGGTTTCGCTGGAACCGTCGGACAGCGGGTTGAGGTCCAGTTTTCCGCAGGCGGCCATCAGTACGGCGCTGATGCAGATAAATATTTTCTGTTTCATGATTTTCACGGTTTAAAACTTGACAGATACGCCCATTACATAAGAAACGGTGATGGGATAACCGAGCACAGGGTTTTCCGGGTCCCATCCGCGCGGGTAATTGTGCACGGAGAAGAGATCGGTAACGTTGCCGTATATACGAAGGTCCTGTATGTGCAGCTGGGTGAGCAGGTGCCTGGGAAGACTGTAAGACAGGTTCACGTTTTTCAGGCGGAAATACGAGCCATTGATCATCCAGAAGTCGGACATGGCGTAGTTGTTGCCTTCCGAGTTCCGCGTATAACGGGGATATTTCACGTGCAGGTTCTGTTCGTCCGTGTTGTACCTGCTCCAGCTTTCCCCGTCAAGGATGGCCGGGAACGTGCCGTAGTTCTCGCGCAGCGGCTGCACGATGTCTGCCGTGAGGCGGGAATGCTGTTTCCCTACTCCCTGCAACACGATGCCGAGGCTCCAGTTCTTGTATCCTGCGTTCAGGTTGGCGCCGTACATGTAACGGGGCATCGATCCGCCCAGCAGCACGCGGTCGTACTCGGGGGAGATCTTGCCGTCGGGTATGCCGTCAGGGCCGCTGATGTCCATGTACTGGATGTCGCCGGGGCGTACGTTGGCGTTCAGCTTGGCGGACTTGTCCACTTCGTCCTGCGTCTGGTAGATCCCTATCGCGCGGTAGCCGTACCATTCGTTGAATTCGCTGCCTTCGGTCTTGATGTTGTCGCCCAGGAACTCGGTGCCGCCGAGGTCGCCCATCATGGTGATGAAGTCGGACACGTTCACGGACACGCTGTAGCTGAACTCGCCTTTTTTGTCGTACCAGCCGGCCTGCAGCTCCCATCCTTTGGTGTACATGCTGCCGGTGTTCTGGAAGGGATTGTCGTAGCCGATATAATCCGGTATTTCCAGCTCCAGCAGCATGTCGCTGGTGGTTTTGCGGAAATAATCGCCGGTCACGCGCAGTCGGTTGTCGAGGAAGTTCGCGTCCGCGCCGATGTCGAAGGAGCGGGTCGTTTCCCAGGAAATGTCGCGGATGGCGTATTGCCATTGCGCGGCGGATTGCGCGCTCACCACGCCGTTACCTTTGTAGAACAGCGAATTGTTCTCAAAGCGCAGCAGCGCCTGGTAAGGATAGTTGCCGATCCTTTCGTTGCCCAGCGAGCCCCATGAGCCGCGGAGCTTCAGGAACGAGAGCCAGCCGGCCGCTCCCTGCATAAAATGTTCCTGGGATATGATCCAGCCCGCGGATACGGACGGGAACGAGCCCCAGCGGTAACCCGGCGCAAAACGGGAAGAAGCGTCGTAGCGGATATTGGCCTGCAAAAGATATTTTTCGTCGAAGTTGTACATCACGCGGCCAAACCATGAGCGGTAGGCGGTTTCCCAGGCGCTGCCGTTGTTGTCGCGGAATTCCAGCGGCCCCAGGTCGAGGTAAGGGTAATTGCGCAGGATGTACTGGCCGCGCGATGCGCCCAGCACTTCGTCGAAGGCTTTGTAATATTCGTAGCCGGCCAGCAGGTTGAGATGATGCCTGCCGAACCTTTTTTCGTAATTGGCCATGAACTGGATGGTGTACCGGTAGTTGTCGTTGCGGTCCTCTTCCAGCTTGGTCTGCGTGGCGCCTTCAATGTAGCCGGACGTGGAGTTCGGGTTGTTCCAGGCGGTGTAGGGAAGCTGGCGCGTGAAGTGCTTTGACTTGTTGGCATTGAGGAAAGGAGACACGACGCCGGAAAATTTCAGCCCTTCGATGGGCGTAAAGTCCAGCCCGATCTTGCCGCCGATCTGGTTGTACCAGTCGTTGTAAAAACCGCCTTCTTTCATCAGCGCATAAATGTTCGCGCCGTCCTTGCCCGCGCCGATGCGCCCGTCGGACCACATGGCCGCGTAGATCGGCGGCACGATGCCCATTTTGTACATAGGATTGGTAACGGGCTGCTTGATGGTGGTGCGGCGGAAGTTGATGTCCGCGGTGGCGGAGAGGTATTTTGAAATGGTGATGTCGTTGTTGATGCGCGCGGTGATGCGGTCGTACGTACGCCCGGGATAGAGCGCCTCGGATTTGTCGTACCCCATCGATACGCGCGTGCGGATATTTTTGCCGCCGCCGGAAAGGCTCAGGATGTGGCTCTGGCGGGGCGCGCTGTTGCGGAGGATGAGGCCGTACCAGTCCGTATTCGGGTATTCGTCCGGGTTTTCGGCGTGCAGCTGCGCGTAATTATCGATAAGGTCTTTGGCATACGTGGGATATTCGTTGGCGTTGTTGCCGTTGTCGTTCCAGCGCAGTTCGTTGGTCAGCTGCATATAACGCTGCGCGTCCACATAGGCGGGAAGCTTCGTGGCTTTCTCGATGCCGTACTCATAGGTGTAGTTCAGGTTCAGCTGCCCGTTCCTGGCGCGTTTGCTGGTAATGAGAATAACGCCCGCGGCGGCCCTTGAACCGTAGATGGAGGCTGAAGCTGCGTCTTTCAGCACGGAGATATTATCTACGTCGTTGGGATTGATGGTATTGATATCGTCGATGGGCACGCCGTCGAGAATGTAGAGCGGGTTGGCGCCCGCGGCGCTGATGGTGGTGATGCCGCGCACCCTGATGGAAGGCGCCGCGCCGGGCGCGTTGCCGGTGCGGGTCACCATTACGCCGGGCATGGCGCCCTGCAGGGCGGAGGATATGTTGGTGGTCTTACGCGAAGTGATGGCGTCTCCCTGTATGGCGGACACCGCGCCGGTGAGATCGCTTTTCTTCACCGAACCGTAACCAACCACCACCACGCCTTCCAGCGCGGTGTTGTCCGCCATCTTCAGGCTGATCTCCAGCCTGCGGCGGCCGTTGAGCGGCTGCTCCTGCGATTCGAAACCGATATAGGAGAACACGATCGTGGCATCGTCCTTCACATCGGGCAATTTGAACTCGCCCTTTTCGTCCGTCATGGTGCCGGTTTGCGTGCCTTTGATCAGCACGGTCACACCGGGCAGCGGCGCGCCCGTATCGTCCGTTACCTTCCCGGTAAGCGGCACGGCCTGCTGCGCCGCGGGCATCAGCAGCTTCGGCACCGGCGGCAGCTTGAGAATGGAAATGGTTTTGTCGGTAATGGAAAAGCTCATGCCCTGCCCCTGCAGGCTGACCCGCAGCAGGGTCTCAACGGGCACGTCTTTCAGCGCCACCGTCACCGGCTGCGCGGAATGGACCAGGTCGTTGTCGTAAAATACAACGTAACCCGTTTGTTTACGGATCTCGCTAAAGATGGTGGTGAGCCTTACATTTTTTCCTGAAAAACTGACGGTCTGCGAACGTACGGTAGCGCTTACGTTCAGGAATAGCATTGTTAGGAAAAAGCATGTTAACTTCATAGCTAACAGTATTTTGGTTGAGCGTCTCATGCGGCCCGTGGCGGCCTGGGCGACCGGCCGGTACGGCAGCTGCCAGGGTATGGCAACGGCGGTCCGCCAGCGCAAAGCAATAAGTTTAAATTGCATACATTTGCATTGTTTGGTTGAATAATTAGGCTGTCTTACCGATTGTTCTGATTTTCCCCGCCAAACGTCCGCCAGAGATGTTCGCAGCATTTCTGGCTTTTTTGTGCGGTTCTTCCTGTTTTATTTCATAACGTATATGTTCCTTCCTTCCAACCTGAACTTCACCCCGTTTTGCCCCAGTATCTTCAGCACCTCCGCAAGCGGCAGCGAACGCTGGATAGCGCCGCCAAAGCTTCTTTCCGGCACCTCCCCTTCATAGATCGCGGTTACGTCATACCACTTTTCAAGCTGCCGCATCACCGCCTGCATATCCGCGTCGTGGAACTGGAAAAGGCCGTTCTTCCACGCCACCACTTCTTCCACGTTCACATC
>CBINIO010000228.1:0-6795 GCA_966250725.1 uncultured Chitinophaga sp. | reverse complement strand
CGACGAACTGGCGGTAAACGCTTTGGAACTGATGCGGGAATTCGACATTACGCAATTACTGGTCATGAAAGATGAACAGTATCATGGAATTATTCATTTACACGATTTAATCCGAGAAGGAATTATTTGAGCGATGACACCGTTGAACAAGCACTTTTACGTGGCCATTATGGCCGGAGGTATCGGCAGCCGTTTCTGGCCTTACAGCCGCACGGACTTTCCCAAACAGTTCCTCGATATCCTCAACACGGGCAAAACCCTGCTGCAATGGACCTATGAACGGTTCACGCAGTTCATCCCCGAAGAGAACATTTATATTGTTACCCATCACCAGTACGTGAGCACGGTAGCCAGGCAGCTGCCCGGCATCCCGGCGGACAACATCGTGAGCGAGCCTTCGCGGAAAAACACGGCGCCCTGCGTGGCCTACATTTCCCACAAGATCCATAAAAAAGATCCCAAGGCCAGCATCGTATGCGCCCCGGCGGACCATCTTATCATGGACCCCACGAGCTTTACGAGCACCTGTCTCAACGCGCTGCTGTTCGCCCAGAAGAACAATGCCCTGCTCACCCTCGGCATCAAGCCCACCCGGCCCGACACGGGTTACGGCTACATCCAGTACGAAACGGAACAGGTGGCCGACAACGTGTACAAAGTAAAAACGTTCACCGAAAAGCCGAACCTGGAGCTGGCAAAGACCTTCCTCAAAAGCGGCGACTTCCTCTGGAACGCGGGCATTTTCGTATGGAACTCCAAATCCATCCTGCAGGCGTTCGCCGAGCACCTGCCGGAAATGGACGAGCTGTTCGTGGCGGAAAAAGAAGTGCTGAACACGCCAAAGGAAAAAGACGTGATCGAACGCATCTATTCCCAATGCACCAATCTTTCCATCGACTACGGTATTATGGAAAAGGCGGAGAACGTGTACGTGATCCCCTCCAACTTCGGCTGGAGCGACCTCGGCACCTGGGCTTCCGCTTACGAGAACCTGGAGAAGGATTACCTCGGCAACGCCGTGCAGGGCAAGAACGTGATGGTGATAGACGCGAACAATTGTATGGTAAAAGCGCCAAACGACAAGCTGGTGCTGCTGCAGGGGCTGGAGGACATGATCGTGATCGACACGTCCGACGTGCTGCTGATCTGCAAAAAACAGAACGAGCAGCAGATTAAGGAATATGTAGCGGAAGTGAAACGCCACAAGGGCGACAAATACATGTAACGCAAGGAAAGGAAAAGACATAAAAAAGCCGGAAGTGACTGCTCTTCCGGCTTTTGCTTTTTCAGGCTCAGGCTGTCTGCTCCGCGGCTTCCAGCGGTTGTCCGATCCGCCGGGTGTGCTCGTGGAAAGTAACCGTGCCCGTTTCGACATCATACATGGCCCCGATGATGCCGGCCTCTCCGCGCTCGATGAGATCGGCGAGGATGCTGCTTTGCTCGATGATGGCTTGCACCGAGCGTTCAGTATGTATATTCGTTACCGCGTCCACAAAATCCTGGTTTTTGGAAGTGCGGTTCTCCTTATGCGTTTTTTCCTGGAACACGGCCGGGCGGATCTTGCCGAGCAGACCGGTGAGGTTGCCCATTTCCACGCCGTCGCAGGCGCCTTTGATGGCGCCGCAATGCGTATGGCCCAGCACCACGATGATCTTGGAGCCCGCTATTTTACAGGCGTACTCCAGGCTGCCCAGCACATTGTCGGAAATAACGGCGCCGGCTAAACGAATGCTGAAAATGTCTCCCAGTCCCTGGTCGAAGATCAGCTCGGCGGACGTGCGGCTGTCCATGCAGCTCACGATGGCGGCGAACGGCCACTGTCCTTCCCTGGTTTCGTTCACCTGCTCCAGCAGGTTGCGGTGCGCGCGCAGGTTATTCACGAACCGGGCGTTGCCGTCGCGCAGGATGTCGAGCGCGGCTTGAGGGGTAAGGCTGTCTTGCAGGGATTTATTGAATGTTCTCATGTTTTGCGTTTTACTGATTTTTGATTTTACGTTTACTGGTTTGAACTATCTGAAAAGGCCCGGTATCAGTTGACTGACAGTTCCCGGAGGAGCTCTTTGTGGGTGCCGTTGGTGATGGCCGCCACCGGTCTTTCCTTTTCTTCTTTTTCGATGAAAAGATGATCGGTATTGTTCACTTTGTAGGCGTCCTTGAATCCTTTCAGCACCACTTTGATGTTTTTCTGCGGCGCTTTGATCTGCGTGAATTCGCGGATGATGTCCAGCACGTCCTGGTCGATGTAGACCGTTTTGCTAGCGTCGACCACCACCGTGCAGTTGTCCGGCATTTTATCCAGCGTGAGCAGGATGTTGGCCTTGTTGAGGAAGGATACTTCCTGGCTCAGCTCGAGGTTGAAGAGGTCGCCGGTGCGGTATCTTTCTTTCTGGAAGAAATAGGGCGTCTTCATATTGCCGATCATAATAAAAACGATGCTTACGCAAAGACCCACGGCCACGCCCACGAGCAGGTTGGTGAACACGATCGTCAGCACGGTCACCGCGAAGGGTATCCACTGGTATTTGCCTTTGGAGAACATGGTTTTGAACACCGCGGGCTTGCACAGCTTGTAACCGGTTACCAGCAGCACGCCAGCGAGGGTCGACAGCGGGATGTGGTTCAGCACCGCGGGGATCAGCGCGGCGCATACCAGCAGCAGGGCGCCGTGCGTCATGGCGGAAAGTTTCGTGCGTGCGCCGGCGTTAATGTTCGCGGAAGAACGTACGATCACGGAAGTGATGGGCAGGCCGCCGATGAGGCCGCTGATCATGTTGGCGATGCCTTGCGCGCGCAGCTCCCGGTTGGGGTTCGAGTACCTTTTCTGGGGGTCGAGCTTGTCCGTGGCCTCGAGGTTCAGCAGCGTTTCGATGGACGCCACCAGCGCGATGGTGCCCGCCACGATCCACACCTGCGCATTGAGCAGCTGGCTGAAGTCAGGCGAAGAGAACTGGTTTACAAAGCCGCTGAAAGATTCCGCCACGGGCAGCGTTACCAGGTGCGATTGTTCGAGCGCGAGGCTGGAGCCCGTGAGGATAAAAAGCTGGTTGAGGCCTACACCGGCGAGCACCGCCACCAGCGCAGCGGGCACCGATCCCGCTTTGGGGATCTTGGACCAGTAAAGCAGGATGGCGATGGATACGACGGTGATGATCAGGGCGCCCAATTGTATATGCCGGATGCTGTTCAGGGCAGAAGAAAGAATGTTCTCGCCGCTTACCTGGATAAAAGCCAGCTGGCCTTCCGCCTGCTCGTCGTGCCCGAAAGCATGCGGTATCTGCGTCAGGATGATGCTGATGCCGATGGCCGTGAGCATGCCGGTGATCACGTTGGACGGGAAGTAGTTGGCGATCACGCCGGCTTTAATGAAGCCCAGCACCAGCTGGAAAGCGCCGGCCAGGAATACGGCGAGCAAAAATGTTTCGAAGGTGCCGAGGTTAAGGATGGCGGCGGCCACGATGGTGATAAGACCGGCCGCGGGGCCGCTTACGCTGAGCTGCGAGCCGCTGAAAAAGCCTACCACCAGGCCGCCGAGCATACCGGAAATAAGACCGGCGAACAAAGGCGCGCCCGAAGCGAGGGCAATACCAAGACACAATGGGATGGCGATAAGGAATACGACGATGCCGGATGACATGTCGCTCCTGATATTGGAGAAGATGGAGGTCTTCGTGTTCATCTGATAAACGGTTTATACAAATCGCGGCACTGAAGCCGTTCCGGTACGGGCATGCAGTCATGGGATGCGTGCGGGAACGGGTCGCGTTTCGGGCCGGGCTGATAGTACGGAGCCGCGCAATCGCCGCACGTCTGCGGATGTTGTGCATAGCCGGAGGATCAGCCGCGGTAGCGGGATCGGTACCAGATCTGTTCTTGGAAATAATAAATGAGAATGGAAGTGCCGGCCGGTGGCCGGTACAGGGTCAAATTAAGCGCGGGCCGCGTTGGGAGGCGGCGTCTGTATTTCCTGGATAGGGCTCGCATGAATTTCTTCGTAATAATTATAATTACGGGTGCCTGAAAAAAGTTCGGGGTTCAGCAACGCATTCATTTCCGCGTAGCGGAGAAAACCAAGATCGGCGGTAAGCTTGGGGCCTTTGGAAGAGTTGCCCCCTTCCATATGCTCTTCGACGATCTGGTTATTAAACAGTAATTTCCCGACCTCCTTGATCGGAAGCAGCTGAATACACATCAGGCTGACAAGAAATATACTGAGTAACTTTTTCATCAAAATCTTATACAAAAGCAAAAATAACCCCCTAAAACTACAAATCTTATTCGCGAAGGTCAAAAAAATGTTAAATCGCATTCCAAAAGATTCTAATCCTGTTACTTATAGTTGATCACGGAATTATCTGTTTATCCTTCCCTCAAACCGTTCATCACAAATCCTTCTTCCCCCTAAACCCCAAAAAATAGCCGGGAAAAAGCCACCATGGCTGATTCGGGAAAATCTCGCCGGTAATGTTCAAAGCAAATTAGTTTGCAATGTAGGGTATTGTGTATTGCATAGTAGTAAATAGTTCATATCTTTGTGTCGTCAGGCTGGTAAATTGGCCGGCCTGCATATAAAAGCTCACTTGCCATGAATATAGACAACACACAATCACAGATGAGAAAAGGGGTACTCGAGTTTTGCATCCTTTCCATCATCAAGCAAGGCGAGGCTTACCCTTCAGACATTATTGAAAAAATGAAAGAAGCGAAGCTGGATATCCTGGAAGGGACCTTATACCCGCTTTTGACACGCCTCAAAAATGCGGAACTGCTCACCTACCGCTGGGTGGAAAGCAGCTCGGGCCCCCCGCGGAAATATTTTTCCATGACCGATAAGGGAGAGCTCTTTTACCGGGACCTGGAAAATACCTGGAACGAGCTGGCGAACGCCGTGCAGCAACTCACGCAACCTAACACCATCCAATAAACGTCCATCCGTTTACCTAAAACCTAAAAACACGATTGGAAAATGAAAAAGATCATCAACATAAACCTGTCCAGCCGCCTGATCCCGATAGAGGACACAGCTTACGAGATATTGCGGCAGTACCTGGACAGCCTCAGGCGTTACTTTTCGCAGGAAGAGGGTGCAGACGAGATCGTAGGTGACATTGAAAGCCGCATCGCGGAGATCTTCCAGGACAAGATCCGTAAAGGAGCGCACTGCATTACCGACGAGGACGTGCAGTCCATCAAAACCTCCATGGGCACCCCCGAGCAGTTCGGGGAAGAGGCCGGTGGCGGTGCGAACACCCAGCAATCCAACACCTCTTCTTCCGCCGCCGATTCGTTCGCCCCGTACATCCGCCCCCGTAAAAGGTTTTACCGCGATACCGACAATAAAGTGCTGGGCGGCGTGTGCTCCGGCCTCGGCGCTTATTTTAACGTAGACCCGATCGTATTCCGCATCATTTTCGCCCTGATGGCCATTGGTCTTTACGGCGGCGGCATCGTGCTCTACTTCATCCTCTGGTTCGCCACCCCTGAAGCCGTTACCGCGGCCGAAAAGCTGGAAATGCGGGGGGAGCGTGTAGACCTCAATAACATCAAGAACACCGTGCAGGAAGAAATGAATTCCTTCCGCAGCCGCATGGAAAAAATGGGGGACGACGTCCGAAATTTTTCGGAGGGCCGCGGGAAACAGTTCGGTAGAGATGCCGGTTCTGCAATCGAAACATTCTTCCGTGGGATACTGAACGTCATCGGCTTCATGGCCAAAGGCTTCTTCCTGTTCCTCGGCGTAGTGATGCTTTTCGTACTGGTGGTGGGCCTGATCGTAGCCGCCATCTTTTCCGCGGTCCTTATCCCGATCAAAGACCTCATATTCGACGCCGGCACGCAGAGCTTCCTGTTCTGGCCCGCCCTCGCGCTGCTGATCGGCATCCCCATCCTGGCGCTGATCCTGTTCCTCGTGCGCAAAATAACCGGCATCAGGCAAACGAACAAATACGCGGGGTACACCCTCGGCTTTTTCTGGATACTAGGCATCGTATTCGCAGTATGGCTGGCCGTTTCCGTCACCCGCGACTTCACCGGCGCCAAACGTTACGTGAAGGAAGAAGTGGCGATCACGCAGCCCTCCAAAGGCAGGCTCGTGATACGCAAGGCGGAGGACATGCTGGTGATAGACGACCTCAACATCTTCGACGGCAACCTGCGTGTGGTGGACGATACCGCCATCATCGGCGACATCCGGATGTATCTCAGGCCCAGCCCGAACGACAGCTTCGCCCTCGAAGTGCGGAAATCGTCCCATGGCCGTACGTCCAGCCAGGCCGCCATGCTCGCCAACGAGATCGGCTACCGGATACATCAGCAGGATTCCGTGCTGTACATTCCGGGCGGCTTTTCCATCCCCCGCAATTCGGTTTACCGCAACCAGGAGGTACAGATCTACCTGTATGTGCCGAAAGGCCGGGACTTTACGGTAGACCGCGGCGTGCGCCGCATGGTGAACGACTGGGGCCACAAATGGTGGAGGAACAACCCCGGTTACGACTGGAACGACGAGGATGAGACCCGGATATATATGAAAGAGAACGGCTGGGAGCCTGAAATAAGGGAAGACGCGGAACAGCGCGGCACCGATTCGGTTTACGAGAACTACCGCTACCAGGGGCCCCGCAAGGAAGCGGCCCCGGTTGAAAAAGCGGCCCCGGCCGACAGCGCCACGCCCGTGGAAAACAGCAAACAGAAAGATTCCGGCGGCGTGAAAGGCAAGCTCAGCGCGGAAGCCGCACTGCTTACCCTGATGTTCAGCACCGCGTTCACCCGTTAAACGATAAAAAAATTCGTCACAAT
>CBINIO010000227.1:0-6822 GCA_966250725.1 uncultured Chitinophaga sp. | reverse complement strand
CACGAACTTGAAGCTTTCTTTGTCCTTTTTTGTTTTGGCGATCAGCGCGTCGGCTTCCACGATCGCCGAATCGGGCATGGGCGCAACCAGCTGGTTAAAATACCGGTCGAGCTTGGTTTCCAGCACGGGGGTGCGCACGAGGCGGCCGTCTGCCAGGTTCACTTCTTTCCAGTAGTTGGCTTTATATACGCGGTAGGGGTAGGTGGAATCGAGCGTGCCGTCGGCCTTTTTGGGCATCGGCGGTATCGCGGGCTCGCGCATGGCTTTGAAGATGCCGGCCAGCAGCGACTGCGGGTGCTCCGCCACCACTTTGGCGCGGTAAGCGTTCAGCTGTTTGGTGAAAGCTTCCATCAGCGGGCGCACCTTGGCGGAATCTTCCGCGTTCCGGGCCGCGCCGAGCTGCTTTTGTATCTCCGCGGAATTTTTTGCGATGAACTTGTTATACCCGCTGAACATGGTATTGTCCGGCGAATTGCGGAATTCCGTGCCCGTAATGAGGTTGGCGGTATCGGCAATGATGGAGAACTTTTGCGTTTTATCCAGCAGTATCTCAAAATACCGCTGTTTGCCGGGCAGCACGATGAGGTAAATACCGCCGGGCTGCGTTTCGGCGCCTTTCAGCACGGCCTTGCCCGCGGGGCTGAGCTGCGCGGAATCCATCACATACGTGGTTTTCCCCATATAATGACCGAGATAAACGGTACCGTGCGTGTACCCTTTTAATTCCACGTCGATATTGTAACCCTGTCCGTACAGGGTGGAAGCGCCGCCAAGGCAGCAAAGCAGGAGATATAGCAGTTTTTGCATAGGCGCAATAAAAGTAACTAAAACCGTCCTACCTTTGCACCCGTGAGGAAAAAAAATGTTGTACTTGAAAATGTGCCCGTAACCGCTTATGCCGCCGAAGGCAAAGCATTGGCGCGGGTGGACGGTAAAGTGATCTTTATCGAAGGCGGCGTGGTGCCCGGCGATGTGGTGGACGTAAAATTGGGTAAAAACAAAAAGGACTGGGCGGAAGGCCGCGCCATCCGTATCCACAGCCTGTCTACCGACCGTACGGAACCGTTCTGCCAGCATTTCGGGCTGTGCGGCGGCTGCAAATGGCAGATGCTGCCTTACGAAAAACAGCTGGCCTACAAACAGCAGCAGGTGGAAGACCACCTGCGCCGCATCGGGCATCTCGAACTGTCCGAAATGCCGCCGATACTGGGCGCGCGGGAAACGCGGCGCTATCGCAACAAGCTGGAATTCACGTTCTCCAATAAAGCCTATCTCACGGACGAAGAGATCCGCGCGGCGGGCGACGACTGGCCGCGCCGCAACGCTTTGGGGTTCCACATACCCAAGCTTTTCGACAAGGTGCTCGACATCCAGACCTGCCACCTGCAGGAAGAGCCGGCCAACCTTATCAAAAATACCGTTCGCGACTGGGCGGAAGCCCGGGGCCTTTCCTTCTACGACATCCGCCGGCAGGAAGGCTGGCTGCGCAACCTCGTGCTGCGCATCTGCACCACCGGCGAAGTAATGGCGAACCTGGTGATCCATCATGAGGACAAAGCCGGGCGCGAAGCCCTGCTGGACCACCTGCTGGAAAAAGTGCCCGCCATCACCACGCTGCTGTACACCATCAACCCGAAGAAAAACGACAGCATATTCGACCTGGAGCCGCGCGTGTACTACGGTAAAGGGTACGTGGAGGAAAAGCTGGAGGATTTTACGTTCAAGATCGGGCCGAAATCGTTTTTCCAGACCAACACCTACCAGGGCGAGGCGCTGTACCGCATCACGCGGGAATTTGCGGGGCTCACCGGCACGGAAACCGTGTATGACCTGTATTGCGGGACCGGCAGAATCGGTATCTTTGTGAGCCGTCAGGCGGGTACAGTGGTGGGCATCGAGCTGATCAGCGAGGCGATCGACGATGCGCGGGAGAATGCGGCTGCCAACAACGTAAAAAACGCCACGTTTTTTGCAGGGGATGTGATCGATATTTGCGACGACGCATTTTTTGCCGCCCACGGCGCGCCCGATGTGATCATTACCGACCCGCCGAGGGCCGGCATGCACGAAAAGCTGACGGCAAAGCTGCTGGAAGTGGCCGCTCCCCGGATCGTGTACGTATCATGTAACCCGGCTACGCAGGCGCGCGACCTCGCCCTGCTGAGCGAAAAATACAGCGTGGAAAAAGTGCAGGCGGTGGACATGTTCCCGCATACCCATCATATCGAGAACGTGGCGCTGCTGCAACGCAAGTACTAAAAGAGAAAGAGAAAACAGTAACCATAACGATTAAGCACGTACTCAAATGAACGAATACAGGCCCGGGAGATTTCAGGTGTTGCCCCTTGTCATCAAAAACCTTTTGATCATAAACGGGTTGGTATGGCTGGCGCAGGTAACCCTGCAGAACATGTACGACATCGACCTCACCCGCAAGCTGGGCCTGTTTTACTGGGAGTCGGAGTATTTCCGCGTCTACCAGCTGTTCACCCATATGTTCCTGCACGACGACCGGAACATATGGCACCTGGCGTCAAATATGTTCATTTTGTGGATGTTCGGCAGCAGGCTGGAAAATGTATGGGGCTCGAAACGTTTCCTCATCTTTTATATCATCTGCGGCATCGGCTCCGCCGTGCTGTACATGTGCGTGCTCACCTGGGAATTTCACCGGCTCACCGGCGATGTGGCCGCGTTTTTTGACAATGCCACCTTCGACGGTTTCCTCCGTATCTATAAAAGCCAGAACCTGAGCAGCCAGGAGCTCGATTCGTTTATCCGCTCATGGGCGGCGGACGCGCCTGAATCGCCCGGAAAGGTACAGCTGGCGCGGCTTTTCCTGAGCCAGCTGGTGGAGCAAACGAGAAATACGGTCACCGTCGGCGCGTCCGGCGCGATTTATGGTATCCTCTTTGCATTCGGGTACCTGTTCGGCAACACGCTCGTGATGCTTTTCCTGATACCATTCCCCGTAAAGGTCAAATACGTGATCGGCGGGCTCATCATCTGGGAACTCATACTGGGCGTGCAGAACGCGGCGAACGACAACGTGGCGCACTTTGCGCATCTTGGCGGCGCGCTCATCGGGTTTATATTATTGAAGATATGGAACAAGCGGAACCGGCGGGACTTTTATTGAGCGTAAAATCTTAAATTTGTACACAAACACCAGAACCATGGAAGTAGCCGAAAAAGAACGGATGCCCCGGCTGTCTCTAGGGGAAGAAAGGAATATGGTTACCCAGCTGCTACTACTGAACGTCACCGTATACATCCTGCTGTATTTTATCAAGATCATTTACCAGATGGAGAATTTTTCCATCGCTGATTTTGACACCGACATCCTGCGCAATGCCGCGGTATCGTCGCAACCCCTGACGCTGCTCACCAAACCATGGACGCTGATCACGGCCATGTTCGTCCATACCGCTTTCTGGGATATTTTTTCCAACATGGTCTGGCTGTTCTGCTTTGGCTCGCTGCTGCAGCAGGCTTCAGGCGTGAGGCTGGTAGCGCCTTTATACGTTTTCGGCAGCCTTTCCGGTTTCGCGGTGTACATCGCGGGCATGAACCTGCTTCCCGCCTTCCAGCCGCTGGCGGCGGCAGGCGCGGGCGTGATGGGCTCCGGCGCGGGCGTAATGGCGCTGGCCATCGGCGTTACCACGCTTTCTCCCGGCAACCGCGTATTCCCGCTGCTGCTGAGGGGCGGCATACCGGTGTGGATCATCACGCTGCTGTATATCGGTCTTCACATCACCGCCGTAGCCACCGGCAACGGCAGCACCGCTACCCTGCTCTTCTTGCTGGGCGGCGCTTTGATGGGTTTCCTCTTCATCACGCAATACAAAAAAGGGCATAACTGGGCCACCGGTTTCAACACGCTCTTTTTTAATATCTCCCATATTTTCCATTCCCGGGCCAGCAAAGAAAGCCTCCGGCAAGAGCTGCTCGAGTCCGACAAGCAGGGCCGCAAGACCGCAGGCCCCGTTCCTTACGTAAAAGTGGGCCACATCCCCGAGCACAAGGTGAACGAGCTGCTGGACAAGATCAACGAGCAGGGCATGCAAAGCCTCAGCCCGGAAGAAAAGGAAACGCTGCTGCGCGCCAGCAGGGAACAGGAACCGGAGAATTAACCTTTCTTTCGCTTCGAAAATTCGCGGGACCGGAGTATATTAGCGGTCGTTATCACCGTTAATAACCCAACCCCAGTGAAACCTGTGCCTGCAATTTTCCGCCGGATATTTTTATACGGGAACGTGCTGGTGGCCGCCGGCCTCATCGCATCCGCATGGCTGCCCGTGATCGATCCCTCCTCCTTCTGGCCCGCCGGTTTTGCGGGGTTCGCTTTCCCGCTGCTGTGGGTGCTTTCGCTGATCTTTATCCCGGTCTGGCTGATCGTTCGTAAAAAATACTGGCTGATCTCCGTTGTGGCGCTGCTGCTTTCCGTGCGCGGGGTGGCGGTTTCGTGGGGATTTAATCTTTTCGGCGCCGGCAAAACCGCTTCCGGAAAGTCTTTCACCGTAATGAGCTTCAACTCCAGCTCGATGGGCCTGCGGGGCTACACCGAAAACCCGGAGGTGCGCGAACGCATTTATAACATCGTGGGAACGGCGCGGCCGGACGTATTATGCATCCAGGAGTTTTATACCAACGATCATCCCGGCAAGGTGCCGCACCTGCAAAACATCCTGCGCAAAGGCGGCTATCCCTATTATTTTTTTGCAAAACATAAGGTCCACTGGAACACCTGGTATTACGGCACGGTCATTTTCTCCCGCTTCCCTATCGTGGATACGGCGCGCATCACGTTCAACGGCGGTTATATGGGAAACGAAGACCTCATCCGCGTGCGGCTGCTCGTGCGGGGCGATACCGTGCAGCTGCTCACCGCGCATCTTTCCTCGCATAAGCTGAACGGCCGCGACTACGAAGCAGTGGGCAGGCCGAACGGCGGGAAGATAAAGTCCGTGATGGGCAAAATGCGCCGCAGCTTCGCCAACCGCGTGCACCAGGCACGGATCATGGCGGAAGAGATCGGGCGCTGCAAATACCCGCTGATCGCGACGGGCGATTTTAACGCCATCCCGCTGTCGTACGTTTACCGCACCATCCGCGGCGACCGTTTGCAGGACGCTTTTCTTGAAAAAGGTTCCGGCTTCGGCAGAACGTTCTCCGCCCTCTCGCCCACACTCCGCATCGATTACGTGCTGGCGGGGAAGACATTTGCGGTGGAGGATTTTTCCATCCACCGCGCCAAAGGGCTGGAACATTTCCCCGTGATGGCGCGGCTGCGCCTGCAACAGGATTGATCACACAATAAAAGGATTTCAAATACAAAAGCGCCTGTTCCGCAACAATGCTTTAAATTTATTAAGGCGTTGTTTTTTAATGCGTTAAATTTATACCGGCCAAATATCTTGTTTGTTGAAATTTTTACGACTATTTACAAAGGGGTTTTTCCTTACCGTGAACATCGTGGTGGTGCTGTTTTTTTTCCTCGCCTGCCTGGTGCCTTTTATATCGCCCGTGCGGTTCTGGCCGATCAGCTTCATCACCCTCGGCTTCCCTTTCCTGCTCGGCGCGCTGCTGCTGTTCATGATATTCTGGCTCATCTTTCATCCGAAATATGCGCTGATCCCGCTTATCGCCCTGCTGGTAGGCTGGAAGTCCGTGTCCGCCTTTATTTCGCTGCGCTGGTCTTCCAACTGGGAAACCACGCACAAACCCGAAGGCACCTTTAACGTGATGAGCTATAATGTGGCCCTGTTCGGGCTGTACGCGCAGAAAGACAGCAAACCCATCCGCGAAGGCATTTTTAACCTTATCCAGCAGCATAAGCCGGACGTGCTTTGCCTGCAGGATTTTTATACTTCCGAAAAATCGGGCGACTTCAACAACCGCGAAGACATCAGCAGCCTGCTGGACATGCCGCACCGCTTTTTTTCCAGCGACTTCAACCGCAACGGCAGCCAGCACTGGGGCAGCATCATCTTTTCCCGCTACCCCATCCTGCAATCGGACAAAGTAAAGCTCTCCCCCGGCCCGCTTGGCGAAAGCCTTATTTTCGCGGACGTGCTGAAAGAAAAAGACACCATCCGCATCGTAAACATGCACCTGGAATCATACCGCTTCAACGCGCAGGACTACCGCAGCATTGAAAAGGTGCGGAACCGGGAAGACACGGGGCTCGTTGCAGCAAAAGGCATCATCAACAAAATGCGCGACGCCTACATCCGCCGCAGCAGGCAGGCCAATATCGTGGCGGACTTCATCAAAACGAGCCCGCACCCGGTAATCGTTTGCGGCGATTTCAACGATACGCCCGCTTCCTATACTTACTTCACCGTAAAAGGCAACCTGCAGGACGCTTTTCTCAAAAAAGGCAGCGGCATCGGCCGCACGTTCTCCGGTATTTCGCCCACGCTGCGGATAGATTACATTTTCGCGGCAAAAGTCTTCAAGGTAAACGGTTTCCGCACCATCCACTCCGGCCTCAGCGACCATTATCCCGTGATCGCCAACCTGCAGCTCAACCGCTGATATCCACGATTCGTAAATTGTAGGCTCCTTTTGGCTAAAAAATTCGAAATTAGGGTGATAAAATCCGAAATTCGCCGATCGAATCAATTGATATGTCAGAACAGCTCAAATTACACAATACCCTTAGCCGACAAAAAGAAGTATTCACTCCGTTATATCCCGGTCATGTGGGCATGTACGTGTGCGGCCCCACCGTGTCCGGCGAATCGCACCTGGGGCATGCCAGGCCGTTCATCACGTTCGACGTGCTGTTCCGCTACCTGCTGCACCTCGGTTATAAAG
>CBINIO010000226.1:0-6832 GCA_966250725.1 uncultured Chitinophaga sp. | reverse complement strand
AATTGTAGATCCATGATGTGAATGCTTTAATACCGGTTAACATTGTCTAATATTCCAGCGTCCCGAACACGCCGTTTTTATAATCTTCCATCGCCTGTTCCACCTCTTCCGCCGTGTTCATCACAAAGTTGTCTTTCGCGGCCACCGGCTCGTCGATCGGTTCGGCGGAAAGGAAAAGGATGCCGGCGTCTTCATCAGCCGTGATGCTGATGCCGCTTTCTTCTTTTTCAAACACGTACAGCTGGTGCATGGAAGCCGTTGCGCCGTTGACGGTAACGGCGCCGCGGTAAACGTACAGCAACGCCTGGTAGCCGGGCACCGCTTCTATGTCCACCTGTTTGCCCTTGGCGATGGTGCCGATAATGGCGGTAACGGGCGTGAAACTCTTCATGGGGCTGCTTTTTCCTTCATAGGCGCCGCTGGCAAGCCGAAGCTGTACGCCTTCCTGTTCCAGCACGAAAGGCAATTGTTCCGCGGCCGCGTTCTGGTAATACGGCTCGTCCCATTTATGCGCTTTGGGCACGTTCACCCATATCTGTATCATTTCCTGCACGCCGCCTTTGGCGAGCAGTTCTTTCGTGGGGCCTTCGCTGTGAAGCAAACCCTTTCCCGCGAACATCCACTGGATGCCGCCGGCGGAGATGGTGCCGCTGTGACCGGCATTGTCCATATGATACCCTTCCCCCTGGATCATAAACGATACCGGCGAAAAGCCGCGGTGCGGGTGCGGGTGAATGCGCATGACGGAGCCCGCGGCAATATTTTCCGGGCCGATGTGGTGTATCACGATGAACGGGTTGGCGAATCTGAAATCCTTATGCGGCAAGGGTTGAATGACGGTTTCCTCCTGGGTGATCTGTTTGGCGCGGCCGGTGAGCAGATGCGCGATGGTTTTCTTCATATCTCTTATTTTCAATCCGTTAACAAATTTAATCTATTGGGATTCCATAAAAAAAATAAAATATCTTTAAAGCGGGCGACATTCTTTGCGGTATGAAACTGGACCTTTTTTCATTATTGGTACTGCTGGGGGCCATCCAGGCATTGTTCTTCGGGATATACCTGCTGTTCGTGAAAACCGGGAACCGGCTGCAGACCAGGATGCTGGCGTTCTTTATCCTCATTCTCAGCTATAACGGGTTTGAGACCCTCACCTGGAGTTCCGACCTGGGCAAATACGTAAGCATTTTTGAATTTTTCACTTTTGTGCCGGTGTTCGGCGTGGGCCCCTGCATTTATCTGTACGTACGGTCGTTCAGGAAAGAGCCGCCTGTAAGAAAACCATGGAAGCACTTCCTCGTGATGCTGCTTCCGCTCACCAACCGGCTTTTGTTCACAGTGCTGTTCCTCGTGTGGAAATTCACGACGGGTCATGTGTTGCTTTTCCCGCCGCGCTGGGTGGAAAATCATTATGGCGAGATCGCAGAGCCCGCCAGCATACTGCTTTCCTGTGTATATTACGTATTCGCGCTGCTGGAGTTCAGGCGGCAGCGGAAAAGGGACCTGCTGATGCCGGAGGAGTTCCGCTGGCTGAGGATATTGCTTTCTGTGATGAGCGTTCTCAACCTGATGTGGCTGGGTACGCTTTTATATTCGCGCATCTTCAACGTCCGGGGCGGCGAGCCGTATTATATGATCGAGACCTTCCTCGTGTTTTTTATCTACTGGATCGGATTCATGGGCTATCACCGCACGCGCATCATTTACGTGGCGCAGCAGAAAAAAACGCAATCCTATTTCGACAATCTTTCCAAAGAGGAGATCGACCGCTGCAATGCGGCCCTTCAAAAGGCCATGGAGGAGGAAAGGCTGTATCTCCGGCCGGATATTACCACGCAGTCCGTCGCCGATCATATCGGCGCCAGCGTCAAAACTTTGTCCGCCGTGCTCAACCAGGTAGTGGGCAAGGGATTTAACGAATATGTGAACGGCTGGCGGGTGGAAGCGGTAAAAAGAATGATGCTCGATCCGGCCAATGCGAACCTGACCATCACGGGCATGGCATTCGAATGCGGGTTCAATTCGCAGCCCACTTTCCAGCGCGCTTTTAAGGCGGCAACGGGGCGGACGCCGAGGGCGTTCATGCAGGGAAATGTTATACAAAAGCAGCCGTGATATCGTTCCATCCCGGATTTGAAAAGGCCCGGGAGATACCGGGCCTTCGTGCTTGGGAACTGAAATGCTACTAATCAAACGGATGTATGATCAACCAAAACCAGTGTCATTCTTCGAACGGCAGCTTTCCAGGCTCCGTTTTCCGGACCATCCCGAGTGCTACCGCTACCAGGGCAAGGGCTATATAACAAAGCAGATGCGTCATTTGTATGCAAGTAACATCATTCCCCGCCGGATGCACAGGTAGCTTTTACGCAAATTCCTGCGTAGAAATACGCATCGCCGTTTACTTGCCGTGGTCAAATAAAATAGTTGACGTAATCAACTATTTTATTATTTTTGGATAAACAGGGAATGTATGCCAAGGGAAACCGTTTTTGCAAAGGGAGATGCCGCGCTGATCGCGGGCATCCGGCAGTTTAACCGCTATTATACCAGCCAGCTGGGCCTTTTGCAGCAGCACATCTTCGACAGCGGTTATTCGCTTACCGACATACGGGTGCTGTACGAAGTGCAGATCAACGGGAAGACCACCGCCACGGGCGTTCGCGAAGCATTGGGCATCGACGCGGGGTATCTCAGCCGCATTCTCCGCAAATTTGAGAAACAGGGGCTGGTGCTCAAACATCCCTTGCCGGAAGACGGCCGTTCTTCCTACCTCACGCTCACCGCCAGAGGGCAGAAGCTCCTGCAAACGATGAACGACCTCTCCGACAGACAGATCCGGCAAATGCTGGAAGACCTCGGGCCAACGCAACAGGCAAAGATCGGCGACGCCATGCGGCTGGTACGTTACCTGCTCAAAGCGCCGGGCAGCGCCCCCCGCCTCGAAGACGTAACGGTCCGGCACAAACTGCGGCCCGGCGATCTCGGCAACATCGTCCGCCTGCACGGCGAAGCATACGCGGAAGAATACGGTTACAACACGGAATTCGAACAGTACGTGATGGAGACGGTCTACGACTTTATGAAAACTTACGATCCGGGCAAAGACCGCATCTGGTTGGCAAGCTGCCTGGGTGAGATCGTGGGCATGATCGCGATCGTTCACCGGCCCGGCCGGCAGGCGCAGCTGCGCTGGTTCCTGCTCCGGCCCGATTTCAGGGGCATCGGCCTTGGCAGGGCGCTGATGGACAAAGCCATGGAATTTTGCCGCCAGCGGCAATTCAGGTCCGTATACCTGCTTACCACCAACCAGCAGGGAAAAGCGGCGTCAATTTACACCCGCTACGGTTTTGTTAAAACAGCCTCCACGCCTGAAACCCTTTGGGGGCAGGACCTTTACGAAGAACGGTACGAGAAGAAGAGGTAATTTCAAAGATAACTCAGCCACCATTGCCGGTGCGTGCGCTTGTACTCCGAATACCATTTGCAGGGCCTGTACAACACCGCCACCAGCGCGATCCAGATAAGATAGACCACTCCCAGCGAATACCCGAAATCGTTCGGCCTGAACAGGAACGGCACATTAGGATTCACGATGTCGTTCACGCCATATCCATGTATAAAAAAGAGGATCATACAAAGCAGGTGAATGGCGTAAAAGTGAATGATGTAATAAAAGAAAGGCACGCTTCCATACACCCTGCACACCTGCGCGAAACGCCCGCGCGCATGCTCGAAAGCGGCCAGCGCAAGCAATCCCGGCCCGATGGTAATGCAGGTATATAACAACGAAGGCGGGTATTTCGCCACGTTCATGAATGAAAATACAGTTTGCTGCAACGTGGCGAAGGGCTGCCAGGGGCGCGGATCGCCATAAACATTTACCGCCCGCAGCAAAAAGAATATCCCGATCATCGCAAGCCCGGCGGTTATTAAACCCCTTTTTCTTTTCGCTACCGTTACGTCCGGCAAAAATATCCGCCCGATACCGTAACCCAGCAGCATGATGCCTGTCCATGGCAGGAAAGGATACAGCACCAGCAATCCATGCCCCGGGAAAACGGGGAAAAAAGCGTATTGCGCGGAGTGCGCGAATTCCCACAGCGGCGACGCTTTGAACCCCGGCTGCGCTTCCGGGTAATCCAGCATATTGTGCCCGAGCGTAATGATAAGCCCCAGCGCCAGCACCGCCTGCCAGGGCAGGAACACGAGCAGCGCAAGGAACAGGAAGCTGACGCCGATGGCCCAGATCACCTGCAATACCAGCACGTTCATAAAAGGATTAAAAGTGAGCCCGAAAGAAACGACGGTCACCTCTATGAGTATCAGCCACAGCCCGCGCGTAAAAAGAAAACGGCTCAGTTCGGCTTTGGATTTCCGGGCGTTCATCAGCTGCACGGACATGCCCGACAGCAGCACAAAAAGCGGCGCGCAGAAGTGCGTGACCCATCGCGTGAAATACAAAGCGGGGTAAGAAGTTTGCGGGTCCAGCGGATCGGAGGAAAATGCAGGCTGGTGAACAAAATCACGTACATGGTCGAGCGCCATCAATATCATCACCAGTCCTCTCAGCACGTCAATGGAGTACACCCTTTCGCGGGCGGGGGCTATTGGTTGCATGACAGAGTGTTTGCACTAATATAACACTAATCCGTCTTTTCCGCGTAACGGTGCAGCAGCACGATCTGCCCGAGGTGATAGGCGGCATGCTGCAGCACGCCCTGGATGTAATAATAAGCGTTGTGCTGGGTATTGGGCACGGGCGTCCACAGCTTTTCCTCGGGGAAGTTGCGGATGGTTTCCACCATGCCGGTAATGGAATGTTCGAGGCGGTGCAGGGTGGCCTGCCAGTTGTTTTCACCGTGGTTCTCCGGGAAATAAAAGTCGGGCAGGTCGCCGTCCTGCTCGGGTTTTTCGCCCTGCAGCTTGCGGGTCACGTTCTGATGCCAGAAAATAAGATGGTTCACCAGCTCCCATGTATTATGGGAAGTGTTGAAACGGCGGCCGGCCTCTTCGGCCGTCATATCCTGCAAATGCTCCATGAACGTAACATCCAGCCAGGGCTCGCCCTGGTAGAGGTGTTGTAAGGCTTCTGCAAGAACAACTAGTGTGGACATGCGGGTCTGTTTTGGATGTTTCTACAATTAGCAGGCCATTCCCCCATTTTCCCTTACATTTAGTTCAAATTATCATCACTTTATGGAGCAACAGCAACTGGAATTTAATAAAAATGAGGATAATATGCGCAGGCTGGTGAGCGCGATGAAAATGCGGCTCGCCGTGATCGAACAGGGGGGAGGCAAAAAAAGCCTTGAGAAGCTGCGCCAGCGCGGCAAACTGACGGCCCGGGAAAGGATCGCGACGCTGATCGACAAAGGTAGCCGTTTTACGGAACTTGGGGCCTTTACCGCTTTTGAAATGTACGCGGAACACGGCGGCTGCCCCGCGGGCGGCACCGTGGCCGGACTGGGTTATGTAAGCGGCCGCCAGTGCGTGATCGTAGCCAACGACATGACCGTAAAGGCCGGCGCCTGGTTCCCGCTCACCGGCAAAAAGAACCTGCGCATGCAGGAAATAGCCATGGAAAACAGATTGCCCGTCATCTACCTGGTAGACAGCGCGGGCGTATACCTGCCCATGCAGGACGAGATATTTCCCGATAAAGAACATTTCGGCCGCATCTTTCGCAACAACGCCAGGATGAGCGCCATGGGCATCACACAGATCGCCGCCGTAATGGGCAGTTGCGTGGCGGGCGGCGCCTATCTGCCCATCATGAGCGACGAAGTGCTGATGGTGGAAGGCAACGGCTCCATTTTCCTGGCCGGGCCTTACCTGGTAAAAGCCGCCATCGGTGAAGAAGTGGACGCCGAAACCCTCGGCGGCGCCGTTACGCACACGGAAATTTCCGGCATCGCCGATTATAAGTTCAAAACGGACGAAGAATGCCTGGAACGCATCCGGCATATCGTTTCCCGCATAGGACACAGCAGCGACGCCGGGTTTGACCGCATCGAACCGGCCGCTCCCGCGAAACCCGCCGAAGGCATTTACGGCCTCATCCCGCAGGACAGCGCCAGATCTTACGACGTGCGGGAAGTGATCCATCATATCGTGGACGGCTCGGTGTTTGAGGAATACAAGGAAGATTACGGTAAAACGATCCTCTGCGGTTACGCCCGCATCGACGGATGGGCGGTAGGCATCGTGGCGAACCAGCGCAAGATGGTAAAAAGCAAAAAAGGCGAAATGCAGATGGGCGGCGTGATCTATAACGACAGCGCGGACAAGGCCGCGCGCTTTATCATGAACTGCAACCAGAAAAAGATCCCGCTGGTGTTCCTGCAGGACGTGACCGGTTTTATGGTCGGCAGCCGCAGCGAACATGCCGGCATCATCAAGGACGGCGCGAAGCTCGTGAACGCCGTGTCGAACTCCGTGGTGCCCAAGATAACCGTGATCATCGGGAACTCTTACGGGGCGGGCAATTATGCCATGTGCGGCAAAGCGTACGACCCGCGTTTCATTTTTGCATGGCCCAACGCGAAGATCGCCGTAATGGGCGGCGAACAGGCGGCAAAAACGCTTTTGCAGATACAGGTGGCATCCCTCAAATCAAAAGGGGAGACCATCACCCCGGAATCGGAAGCGGAGCTGCTGAAAGAAATCACGGATAAATATAACAGCCAGACCACGCCATACTACGCCGCCGCCCGTCTTTGGGTGGACGAGATCATCGATCCCGCGCAAACGCGCGCCGTGATATCCGAATGCCTGCACGCCGCCAACCACGCGCCGGTGGAAGAAATATTCAGAACGGGGGTGATACAGG
>CBINIO010000225.1:0-6851 GCA_966250725.1 uncultured Chitinophaga sp. | reverse complement strand
GTCATATCGTGTCGGCCGCCCTGCACCAGCTCATAACGGATGTGCCGGCCTTTTTCATAGCCTTTTTCTTCGAGCAGATGCACCAGCTCTTCGGTATCGTCCACCGCGTCCACCACGCCGTTCACGTTCCGGTCGGATTCTTCGTCCTGCGTGCCGGCTTCGAAAAAGAAACGGAGATCGGGGTTAAAACGCCCCTCGCGGATCTGCCGGTGCATGATGCGCTGGGCGGG
Organism: uncultured Chitinophaga sp.; assembly: GCA_966250725.1. Classification (GTDB taxonomy): domain Bacteria; phylum Bacteroidota; class Bacteroidia; order Chitinophagales; family Chitinophagaceae; genus Chitinophaga. The sequence goes on along the minus strand of CBINIO010000225.1, from coordinate 6,621 downwards.
ATCGGCGGAGCTGCGCCACCAGAGCGAGCCGGAGAACACGCCCGCTTTATGGAACTGCGCGGGGTGGTTCCACACGATGTCCAGCGCGGAAAGGCCGCCCATGGAAAAACCGGCGAACGTTTTATCGGGAAAGCTGCGGTCGTAACGGTTTTCGATGAAGGGGAGCAATTCCTTCAGGATAAACCGCGTGTACAACGCCGCCTTGCTTCCCCTGCCCTGGTAATCGATATGCCGCGCGGTGCCGTACTCCTGCATACGCTGCGGGCCGGCATGCACGGCCACCACCCAAAGGGAAGGATGGCTGCTGCGGTGCAGCTTTTCGAGTATGGCGGGAAAACCGAGCTGTTCGAGGTCCTGGCCGTCGTTCAGCAGCAGCAGGTGCGGCGTTTCTTTTGTGTCTGCGGGAAGATAAATGTCGAAAGCGACCTCCCTTTGCAGGAAAAGCGAGTATTGTCCAAAGGATTCTTTTCCGGGAAGCATATACGGCGGGTTTCTTACAAGTTAATGAAATACCGGCAGAAATGTTATTTTACACCGAGAAACCTTGTGTTATGAAATTGTCCGCTCTCCGGTATTTACCTGTTCTTTTGCTCGCCCTGCCCGCGTTTGCCCAACAGGCTCCCCGGTACGAGGCCAACGCCGCGCTGAAAGCCGCCGCGCCCGATGCGGCGTACCCTTTCCTGCTCGTGACCGACCTCACCATCCCCGGCTGCAAACCCGGCGCGGAGCTGAACGAAACGCAAACGTCCATCGCCGATGCCGCAGGCACCCAGCTGCGCCTGCTCGTTACCAGCGTGCATGCCGGCTCCATTCAGCAGGATTGCCGCCGCAGGGACTATTATTACGTAAAAGACACGGCAGACCTGCGCCTGGTAATGACAACGTTCTACCAGGACAACTTTTCCGCCTACCCCCATCACCTTACCATCCGGCAGGACGCCGCCTGGAAAACGTACCTGGACACGCTCCTGCCCGCTTCAAAATAAATCCCGGCCACGACGCCAAATAATTCCCCGCCATCTTTGAGAACCCGCAAATTTTCGTGAAATTCGTAACGTATCCTTCGCCGCAACGGCGTGTATCCATAAAACCCGGTCCTTTGACTGAAAACTATCATACCTGGCAATCTTCCTATCTCGGCAGCACCTTCGAAATGCTGGTTTTCGGCGACGCCGGCTACCCCCTCATCCTGTTCCCCACTTCGATGGGGCGGTATTATGAAGGGAAAGACCGCGGGCTGATCGACGCCGCATCGTGGTTCGTGCAGAACGGGCGGGTGAAGATCTACTGCCCGGACGGCATCGATTCCCTCAGCTGGTACAATGCCGCGATACATCCCGCCGACCGCGCGCGCAACCATACCCTGTACGATCAATTGCTGCTGCACGAGCTGCTCCCGCACATCGAAGCGGAAACGGGGCATAGCCGCATTGCCGTGGCAGGCTGCAGCTTCGGCGGATACCATGCCGCCAATTTCGCGTTCAGGCATCCCGACAAAGTAGCGTACCTGTTCTCCATGAGCGGGCTTTTTGATATCCGCTCGCGCACGGACGGGCATTACGACGACAATATCTACTTCAACAATCCCATGGACTTCATGCCTGACAATACGCATCCCGACCTCTGGCGGATGGGCATCGTGCTGGGCGCGGCCGAAAGGGACGTTACCCGGGGGCAGAACGAGCAGTTCTCCGGCATCCTGCATCACAAATCCATACAGCACTGGCTGGACGTACGGGCCGATACGACGCACGACTGGCCCGTATGGCGGGAGATGCTGCCGCACTATTTGTCTTTACTAAAGTAACCGGCATGAAAAAGATCGGCATCCTTTTCGGGCAGGAAAACACATTTCCGGAAGCGTTCATCGAGCGCGTGAACCGCCATGGCGGCCCAGGCATGACGGCCGAGCCCGTGCTGATCGGCAAAGCGCTGCAGGGCGGCCCGCCCGAATACGCCGTGGTGATCGACCGCATTTCGCACGACGTGCCGTTTTACCGCGCCTGGCTGAAGAACCTTGCCCTGCAGGGCGCCGCCGTGATCAACAATCCCTTCTGGTGGAGCGCCGACGAAAAATTCTTTAACAACGCTATCGCGCTTCATACAGGCGTGCCCGTGCCCAAGACGGCACTGCTGCCCAGCTTCGAGCTGCCCGACGATACCACCGCCGACAGCTTCCGCAACCTGCAATACCCGCTGGACTGGAAGGCCATTTTCGCGCAAACCGGTTTTCCCGCCTACATGAAACCCTTTGCGGGCGGCGGCTGGAAAAACGTGTACCGCGTGAAGGACGAAACGGAATTTTTTGAACTGCATGCGCAAACCGGGCGGCACGTCATGCTGCTGCAGGAAGAGATCGTTTTCCAGTCGTACTACCGCTGTTACTGCATAGGCGGCAAATATACGCGCATCATGCCCTACGAGCCCCGCAACGAGCCCGAAAAGCGGTACCGGGCCGCCTTCCTGCCGGACGCGCGTTTAAAAAAACTGATGGAAAAATATGTGCTGCTGCTCAACCGTTCGCTGGGATACGATTTTAATACCGTGGAATTCGCCGTGCGCGACGGCGTGCCTTATGCCATCGACTTTTGCAACCCCGCGCCGGATGCCGACCGGCGGTCCATCGGCGACGATAATTTCGAATGGGTGGTGGAACATGCCGCCAGGTACGCCCTGGAACGGGCCGTGGCGCAGGAAGACGGGAAAAACAATCTCACCTGGGGCAGCTGGCTGAGCGCATCGGTGCAGCAGGATCGCAAATAATTCACGAACTTCACCCCTGAAACCAACGACATGAATTACGGAGCCTTTACTCTCGGGATCGAAGAAGAATATATGGTCATGGACCCGCAAACGCGGGAACTGCGCTCGCACGAGCAGAAGATCGTGGAGCAGGCGCAGAAAGTGATCAAGGATAAAGTAAAAGCGGAAATGCACCAGGCCGTGGTGGAAGTGGGCACGCAGATATGCGCCAACATCGAGGAAGCGTACCAGGACGTGCTGCTGCTGCGGCAGACCATCACGCAAATAGCGGGCGACCTTGGTTTCAGCATCGGCGCCGCGGGCACGCACCCATTTTCGAAATGGGAGAAGCAGCTCATCACCGATCACCCGCGGTATTTTGAGCTGGTGAACGAGATGCAGGACGCCGCGCGCTCCAATCTTATTTTCGGGCTGCATGTGCATGTGGGCATGGAGAACCGGGAAATGGCGCTGCATATCGCCAACAGCGTGCGGTACTTTCTTCCCCACGTATTTGCGCTGAGCACCAACTCGCCTTTCTGGGAAGGCCGCAACACCGGCTTCAAATCTTTCCGCACCAAGGTTTTCGACAAGTTCCCGCGTACCGGCATCCCCGATTTTTTTACGAGCATCGAGGAATACGACAACTTCATCAAGCTGCTGGTAAAAACGAATTGTATAGACAATGCGAAGAAAGTGTGGTGGGACCTGCGCGTGCACCCCTTCTTCAACACGGTGGAGTTCCGCATCTGCGACGTGCCGCTCACCGTGCAGGAAACGATCACGCTGGCGGCACTTTTCCAGGCCATTTGCGTGAAGATCTACAAGCTGCGCACGCAGAACCTCAACTTCATCATATACAACCGCGCGCTGGTGAACGAGAACAAATGGCGCGCTTCCCGTTACGGGATAGACGGCAACCTGATCGATTTCGGGAAGGAGATGGAAGTGAATACGCGGGCGCTGATATACGAGCTGCTTGATTTCGTGGACGATGTGCTGGACGATCTCGGCGTGCGCTCCACCGTGGTGGACGGCGTGAACCGCATCCTGACGGAAGGTACGGGGGCGGATAAACAACTGAAGATCTTCGAAGAGAACGACGGCGATTTTGTGAAAGTGGTGGATTATATACAATCGCGGTTTCTGCCGTAATTTTGCAGTGATGGAATCTTCGATTCCATCACGCAATTGAAATGTAAAAATGAGACCGGAGGTCCCATTTGACAATTGAAAAGACGTAAATGAACTGATGAAAATAGCTATACTCGACCTATACGAAGGCGTGCCCAACGAAGGCATGCGCTGCATTCGCGAGCTGCTGCTGCAATTCGCCGAAACGGCGCAGGTGCCGCTGCAGATCAATGAATTTGAAGTGCGGCAGCAACGGCAGGTGCCCGACCTCAGCTACGACGTTTACATTTCCACCGGCGGCCCCGGCAGCCCGGTGGACAGCGCGGGCAACGACTGGGAAAAAGCTTATTTCGGATGGATGAACAGCCTGCTCGAATGGAACCTCCGGCCGGGCAGCCGCAAAAAATACGTCTTCCTCATCTGCCACTCCTTCCAGATCGTTTGCCGGTATTTCGAGCTGGGCACGGTCTGCCGCCGCAGGTCGCCCGCCTTTGGCGTCTTCCCCGTGCATAAAACATTCGCCGGCGAAACGGAACACCTGTTCAACGGCCTCCCCGACCCGTATTATATCGTAGACAGCCGTAACTGGCAGGTGGTACAGCCCAACGAGGAAAAGCTCTCCGCCATGGGCGCCGAAATACTCGCCATCGAAAAAGAAAGGCCGCATGTACCGCTCGAAAGAGCCACCATGGCCGTGCGTTTTTCGCCGTATATGATCGGCACGCAATTCCATCCCGAGGCCGATGCGCCCGGAATGCGCAAATACCTGATGTCGCCCGCGCAGCAAAAAAGGGTCGTGCAGGAACACGGGCGCGAAAAATTCGATAACATGCTGGAGCTGCTCACGGAGCCGGACAAGATCCTGCTTACGCACAACACGCTGCTGCCCAACTTCCTCGAAGAAGCCCTGGACTACCAGCTCACCCAAACCGCTTGATCATGATCCCGAACATACGCCAGGCTTATAATCAACAGTTCACACCCGCCCGTTATGCGGACCTCCTGGCGGCGCTGACCGTGGAAACCGGCGTCACGCCTGCTTTCAGGGTGGCCGAAACGCCCGTGTTCGTACCGGGAAAATTGTTAGAACAGCTGAAAGCCGCCGGGGATGCGGTGATGGAAGTGATCCGCCGGCCCGACCTGCTTGAGCTAACGGAAACGGCTATCCCAAAAGGTCATCTTGTCCCGAAACAAGATCATCATCCCCAGTTCATCATCGTCGACTTTGCCGTAACGCGCAACGAAGCGGGCGAGCTGGCGCCGCAGCTGATAGAATTGCAGGGCTTCCCCAGCCTGTTCGGTTTCCAGGAAATGCTCGCCCGGCAATACCGCCAATACATGCCCGTGCCGGAAACCTACGCCGCTTTCGGCCCCGGCCTCGACCGCGCGGGATATGTGGAGCTGCTGCGCCGCTGCATTCTCGGCGATCATCACCCTTCGAATGTGATCCTGCTGGAAGTGTTGCCACGGGAGCAAAAAACGCTGATCGACTTTGTATGCACGGAATCGCTGCTGGGCATACCGGCCGTATGCGTTTCCGACCTGGTGCAGGAAGGCAAAAAGCTCTTTTATCTCAAAGACGGCGAAAAGGTGCGCGTACACCGCATTTACAACCGCATGATCTTTGAAGACCTCGCCGCTTACAAGGACCGCCTCGGTACGGTCGTCAATTTCCAGCACGAGCTGGATGTGGAATGGGCCACGCATCCCAACTGGTATTACCGCATCAGCAAGTTCCTGCTTCCCTTTATCCACGGCCCGTTTGCGCCGAAAGCCTGGTTCCTCGACGAATTGCCCGTGCTGCCCCATGACCTCGAACATTACGTGCTGAAGCCGCTGTTTTCCTTTGCCGGCCAGGGCGTGATCATCGACCCCACCGCCGCCGACGTGGAGAAGATCGAAGACCCGGAGAACTGGATACTGCAGCAGAAAGTGGAATACGCCGCCGCGGTGGAAACGCCTACAGGCCCCGCCAAATGCGAGATCCGGCTGATGTACTGCTGGCCGGACGATGCCCCCGCGCCCGTGCTCGCGCAAAACCTCGCAAGGCTCAGCAAAGGCAAAATGATCGGCGTGAACTTCAACCGCGACCTGGACTGGGTGGGCGGCAGCAGCTGTTTTTTCGAAACTTAAAACACAACATATGCAAAGACTAAACATCAGTTCAGGCGCTCCCTGGGAAGCCAAAGTAGGCTATTCGAGGGCAGTGAGGATCGGCAATGTGGTGGAAGTTTCAGGCACCGTATCGCAGGACGGCGACAAGGTGATCGGCATCGGCGATGCGTACGAGCAGACCAAACACGCGCTCGCTAAAATAGAGGCGGCGCTGGTGAAGGCCGGCGCTTCGCTGCACGACGTAGTTCGTACGCGCATGTACGTGACCGATATTTCAAAGTGGGAAGAGATCGGGCGGGCGCACGCGGAATTTTTCCAGGCCATCAGGCCCTGCACCACCATGGTGGAGGTACACCGGCTGATCAGCCCGTTTTTGCTGGTGGAGATAGAAGCTACCGCGGTGGTGCCGGTGAAATGAAAAGCAGCTCTTATACAGAGCGGCTTATATTGCATAATATTCGTCCGGTTTTATTGCCCGATCTTTTCCTGCCAGGCGAGCATGCCGCCGGTGAGGTTCACCAGGTTGGAGAAGCCCATGGTTTCCAGTACCATGCATGCCTGCCCGCTGCGGTTGCCGCTTCTGCAATACACGATCAGCTCCTTGTCTTTATAATCTTCCAGCTCGTCCAC
>CBINIO010000224.1:0-6868 GCA_966250725.1 uncultured Chitinophaga sp. | reverse complement strand
TCTGGACTCCGCGTCCCGATACAAGTTCGTGAACAAAGGGTTTGCCGAGCGGTTAATGATTTTTACCTGGATATCAGCCATTGAACAAAGGTAATCAGTTATCTATAAATGCATTTATTGCTTTTCCAGCAGCACGGTGGCGTAGGCCACCACGCCTTCTTCGCGGCCCACGAAACCGAGCTTTTCGGTGGTGGTCGCTTTGATGGACACTTCTTCCACGGTTACGCCGAGGTGCTGCGCGATCACTTCCTGCATGGCGGGCACGTACGGTTTGATCTTGGGCGCCTGCAGGCAAAGCGAAGCGTCCACGTTCACCACGCTGTAGCCTTTCTGCGCGATCAGCTCGCGGGTGCGCGCAAGCAGTACCTTGCTGTCGATGTTCTTGTACGCCTGGTCCGTATCCGGGAAGTGCAGCCCGATATCGCCGAGGCTGGCGGCGCCCAGCATGGCGTCGCAGATGGCGTGCAGCAGCACGTCCGCATCGCTGTGGCCCAATGCGCCTTTGGTATGCGGCACGAGCACGCCGCCCAGCCAGAAGTCCCTGTCCGGCACCAGTTGATGAAAATCCACTCCTAACCCGATCCTTAACTTAGTCATAATATTTATTTAGCAGACCCGTAAAATAATAAATCCCCCTTCGCTTCGGAGGATTTATTCAACTATTGTTATTATGGCAAATATACGTTCTATTCTTCATTGGCGCCGATGTCGAAGCTGAGCGTGAAGCGCAGGGTGTTCGACAGCGGGTTGCGCTGTATGCCCGTACCGGAGGGTACGAGGTATGAAAAGTTGAGACCGAAGATGTTGTACTTGAGACCTACGCCCGCCGTAAAATATTTGCGGTTGCCTTTGGTGGCGTGCTCGTTGTAATAACCGGCGCGCACGGCAAACAGGTCGTTGTACCAGTATTCGCCGCCCACGGAGTACATCAGCTCGTGCATTTCTTCCTTGAAGCCGCCCGGCGCGTCGCCAAAGGAAGAAAAGATGCCTTCCAGCACGCTTTTGTCGGGATATACCAGCATGGTGTCTCCCTGGTATTGCGGGGTGGGCACCAGCAGCTTGTTCACGTCGAGGGTGAAGGTCACTTTGTTGTATTCGTCGAGACCGATGGTGTAAGCCGCGCCTACGCCGAGGTTGGTGGGAATGAAATCTTTTTGCGCGGACTGCGTGTAAGAAATTTTCTGACCGATATTGGTGACGGCAAAACCGAAGCTGAAATTGTTATACGCGCCGTTGTTGTTCTCGAAATCCTTTGTATAAAAACCGGACAGGTCGGCGGCCACGGAGCGGCCGGGCTTGATGGGCTGGTTGCCGATGGTGCCGGAAGCGAGGCTGGAATGGATATAACGAAGCGCCACCGCCATGCTCCAGTTGTCGCTAAGCTTGCGGGCGTAGCCTGCGTCAAACGCCCATTCGCGGGGGCGGAAGTTGCCGTCGAACTGGCCGTTGCTGTTCCTGAACTCGATGTCGCCGAGGGAAAAATAACGGAGGGAGCCGCCAATGGCCTGCAATTCGTCCAGCTGGGTGTAACCCGCTACCTGCGCGAGGAACACGTCGTTCACCAGCTCTTTCAGCCAGGGCGTGTAAGTAACGGCCACCCCTGATTTTTTGGTGGCGAAAGGAATTTTGGAAAGGTTCCAGTATACCGAGTTGGCGTCGGGCGAAATGGCGATGCCGGCATCACCGAGCGCGCCGCTGCGGGCATCGGGGGATATTCTTAAAAAAGGAACAGCCGTGCTGATTACATTTGACCTGCCATCCACCGGCGTAGTCGGGTCCAATTGAGCGTAGGAACGCTGGCATAGGAACAGGGAGAAAATGCAAATAACAACTGTCGTTATCCTGGAAAACATGCAATACTATATTTAGTTAGTAGTTAGCTTAAACGTAAAAATAATGTCTAATTTATTAAAACCAAGGAAAGGGCGCTGAACGTATAATATTTATATTTCAAATATAGTGAATTTTTAATCTATACATTATAATAATATAAGTTGCCCTCCGAATACTTTTTGAGAATTGTTTTTACCCTTTACCACGATTTGATAAAAGTAGATGCCAGGGGTCACTCTCGATCCTGTGTCGGCTGTCCCGTTCCATGAGACGCCATCATAACGGCCATTTCCCGTGTTTATTGTGCGCCGGATCGTGCTCACTTGTTGTCCGGCGGCTGTAAAGATACGTATAACCACATCAACATCAGCCCCTTGCTGGTTATGATAGAAGATAAAGCGGGTGCTGCCGCGGAAAGGATTCGGGTAATTACCGACCTTTTCCACTGCCAGCGAGGCTTTGGGCACAACTGTAAAACGGATGTTAACGGTCGTGGAATTATTGTAGCCGTCCCAGGCGCGGATGGTAAGGATATGCTCGCCGGGGCTGAGGCCGGCCATGGGGAAACGGATGCCGCCCTGCCGGTAATCGCCCGCGGCCGCCTGGTAAAACTCGTTGAGGATGAAGAACTGCGTGCTGTCGTCGAGGATGGCGGTAATGTCATGGCCGATGCCGTTGCCCGTGGCGTTGATGCCGCCCGGGTCGCTGAGGTGGACGAGCAGCAGGGGATCTTCATTCGTCAGGTCCCCGCTGGAGAAGCCCCGGTCGTTCATCCATGCGTTGATCGTGGGGCCTTCATTGTCTTCCGGCGCGTCCGAAGCGGTGCCGTTGGCGGCCAGGCGGTCGTAAAAGCCGCCGCCGTCCTCCGAAGCGTTGCTGGTATAATAGCTGATGCGGGCGTTGCCGTCCGCCTGGCTCATGTCTTTCGGCACCACGAACGTAAACCTGAAACGCCCGTTCACCACCGTATCTTTTCCGCGGAACAAGATCCTGTCCTGCACGGTAAAGGCCGCCGGCGTGCTGCCGGGGTCGTTGCCGCGCGTCGTTCGGGGAGCCGGTTTGTCGTATACCGTAACTTCCAATGAGCCGCTGTAGCCGCTTTGCAGGTTGCCCGCAGCATCGCGCACGCTGCCGGACAGGGTATATTTCCCCAGTGCCTTGAGCGTATCGCCCGGCTGTATCCCGCGCCCGTTCAGCGAATCGGTGTTCACCCGCCATTCCGGGAACGCCAGCGTCATGGCGGGATCGCCCAGCAGCTGGAATTTCCGGTTATTGATCACATCGCCGTTCTGCGCATAGGTATCGTTCTTCGCCAGCATGGCCCCTTCGCCGAGGGTCGGCATTTTCCCGCCCGCGCCCGGACTAAAGGCCCGCCGGAAATAGTTGGCGTTCATCACGAGGTTGGAATAGGCGAACACCGCGCGGGTGGTGGTCATCAAGGCGATGGCCCCGCCGTTTTCCCGCAGCAGCAGCTTTTCGCCGAGGGAATGAAAGGCCGGGTTGTCGAAAGGCGCGAAGTCGCAGGTGGCGGCCACCATCAGCGGGAGCTTGCCCGCGTTCTGCCATTCGCCGATGGCGTCTTCGTCGAGCACCGCTTCTTCCGCAAGCCGGTTAAACGTGCCGTGGCCGGTGTAGTTCCACACGAGGTTGCCGCTGTACATGCGCTGACGGATGGCTTCATTTACTGCGGGGTAGCGGCTTCCGGCGGAAGTGGCCACTTGCGGGAAAGCGTCGAGATAGAGTTTGTTCACATTGAAGGCGGATTCTTCCTGCGTCACTACGCCGCTTACGGTTTCCGCGTCCTCGAGATGAAGGTTGCCGTCCTCGTCGTCCGCCACGAAGGTCATTTCCTGCCGCCAGGGGCCGAAGCCGGCGGGCGTATCGTACCCGGTTATTTTATTCACCACGTCATCCGCTTCAGCGGCGGTCCGTACCGGAAGCCGGCCTATGGCTACGTCCAGTAAAGCGCGGGTGCCGTTGATATCGTCCGCATCGCCGAGAAAACCAAAAAAGTCGTCGGACATATAAGTATTGATGCCGTGCAGGGAATTATCGCTTTGCCAGGTAGGCACGAAGTTGGTGTTGCCGGGCAGCCGGTCTTTGTAGTCGTATGACGCGCGGCCGAGCAGCAGCACGTATTTCAGCCCGCCGCGGTCGAACTGCATTTTCAGGAAATCGCGCAAAGCCGCAGGGTCGCCGGCGCCGGAGCCGAACTCGTTCCAGATCAGCGGCGTGGCGGCCACATTTACTTTCAGGGCGTGCGTTTCGCGGTGCCAGCCGGCCAGGCGGTCCGCGGCGGGGAGAAAATCGGGCGGGGTGATGATGAGCATGTCCGCAGCGGGAGCGCCGTGCAGGTCCTGGTTGGCGACGCGGCCGATGTATTGAGGAGCGGGAAGACCGGCAGGCTGAAACGCGGCATATTCGCGGAGCGTAGCGGCGTTCCGCGAAAAACGCAGCACATTGCCGGTGAGCGAGGTTTGCAGCTTTACCGGGCGCTGCGGGTCGGTAACGTCCCAAACGATCGTTTGCCCGGTACCGTTAGTCAGCTCGAAACCCGCGGTTTGCCCGGGCCCCGTGCTTTGCGCGTCGCGGAAAAACAATGCGCCCTCCGCCGGGAGCGCGAGCGGGCAACGGCCTTCGATCTCGAGGAAATCCAGCCAGCCCTGCGCGCTGGCGCTGCCGGTGAATTTCAGCGTGAAATTGCCGCCGCCCGTTACCGGCACACGTTCGGTGAGGGTGCTGGCGTAAGTGTCAAAGATATTGCCGTTCACCGGCGGCGGCAGGAACGATTTTATCGCGTTGTTATTGAGCGCCAGGTCGAAACGCGCGCCGGAAGTGCTGCGGGCGGCCAGCCGGATGCGCAGGAAAGCGTCGCTAAGCCCGGAAGGGGCCGGGAGCGGGTAACTTCTTTCCGCAGTACCGCCGGGCGCCGTGCTGAAAAGCCCGCCGAACCACTGTTTGCCGCCGGAAAGGATATTCGTTTCGTCTTCCTCATAAAAAGCATGAAAATCATAGGCGGTAACAGTTTGCGTGGCCGCCGGCATGGCCGGGTCGGAAACGATCCTCCATCCTCCCGGAGCAATATTCAGGAAATAACAGGCTGAATCTGAATAGATATTGTACTCGTGATAATACCCGCTTCCATCCCGGTGCCAGCGGTGAGGGCCGGGAGCGTAAAACAACAGGTAGTCGTTCCCGTTAAAAAGCCCGTCGCCCCCGTCTTCCACAAAAACCGCGTTTTGCTGAAGGTCGTCGGGCCGCGGGGCCGCATTGTCCTCCGGGATCATCGCACCCCCGTTGCCGAAAAACCTGATGGAGCCGGAAGCGAGGTTGGCCGTGGAAATGCCCATGGCGCTCAATTGCGCGGCGTCTATCTTGTAAATACCGGCTTTTTTTACCGCGATCTTGTACCAGCTGCCGTCCGCCAGCACCGAGCGGGAGGCGTAAGTGCGCTGCCCCGCGACCCTGCCGGTGGCCCAAAGCAGGCAAAGGATAGCGCAAAAGGCAAAGCGGGAGCGGTTCATAAAGAAATGGGCAGGGTTTGTATTCCACACAAACCTAATGTATTACAAGGGATTTCGCAACCCGGCGGGCGGGGGCGATAAACTTTTAGGGTTACTACATTACAGATTAATTAATTTTGTTATAAAATAAAAAGAATTACATTTGCGTTTACTTAATTGAATACCTAAATTGTATCGATCAAAAGCTGTTATCGCATGCGCAGATTAACCTCCTTATCCTTGATTGTTGTAGGCACCGGTGTGATGTTGTCCATGACGGCCTGTAGTAAGAACGGCGGCGGCCTTTTCGGGAAAAAGAAAGAGACTTCCTCCGCTACCGGCTGGAATTATAACGACCCGAAAATGGGTGGTTTTTCCGTTGCCAAAAGCAAAGACCAATTCACCGGTCCCGGTCTTGTATTCGTTCAGGGCGGTACTTTCGCCATGGGCGCCACCGAGCAGGACGTAATGATGGACTGGAACAATATACCGCGCCGTATCACGGTTTCCTCCTTTTATATTGACGAAAGCGAGGTTTCGAACGTGAACTACCGCGAGTACCTGTACTGGCTTACCCGCATGTACGGCGAATCATTCCCCGAAGTATACCGCAACGCCCTGCCCGATACGCTGGTATGGCGCAGCGAGCTGGCGTACAACGAGCCGCTGGTGGAATATTACTTCCGTCACCCCGCGTATAACGACTACCCGGTGGTGGGCGTTACCTGGAGGCAGGCTACGGATTACGCCAAATGGCGCTCCAACCGTGTGAACGAAAAGCTGCTGATGGACGCGGGCCTGCTGTCAAAAGCAGATATCATGAACCAGGCGGACGACAATACCTTCGACACCAAGTCTTACCTGGCGGGCCTTTACGAAGGCACTCCCGGTAAAATGAGCAAAAGCGCGAAAAAACAGTTCAGCAATCCCGACGGCTCGCCCCGCGGCGCGCAGTTCGAGGACGGCATCATGCTTCCCGCCTACCGCCTTCCCACCGAAGCGGAATGGGAATATGCCGCGCTCGGTTATATCGGCCAGAACCCGAACCCTTCCAAAAAAGAAGGCAAGCGCGGTGAAGAGCTGATCATGAACAAACAGATCTATTCCTGGGGTACCAATAACAGCGGTCTGCGCGACATCCGCCGCGGCAACTGGCAGGGCCAGTTCCTGGCGAACTTCAAACGCGGCTCCGGTGACAACATGGGTATGGCCGGCGGCCTGAACGACCGTGCATCCATTCCCGGACCTGTGCAGTCTTATTTCCCGAACACGTTCGGTATCTATAACATGTCCGGCAACGTGAGCGAGTGGGTGAACGACGTTTACCGCCCGCTGACCACCATCGACGGCGACGACTTCAACTACTTCCGCGGTAACAAGTTCCAGACGGTGTACCAGAACGCCGACAAGGAGTTCGAGAAAGACAGCCTGGGCGCGCTGAAAATGCGCGACGTGACCGACGAGGAATCGGCCAGCCGCCTGAACTACCAGAAAGGCGACGTGATCAATTATCTTGACGGCGACAGTCTTTC
>CBINIO010000223.1:0-6886 GCA_966250725.1 uncultured Chitinophaga sp. | reverse complement strand
CGATTATTTCGAGCTGCTCATGTATTACGACAAGCTGCGCGTGCGCCTCAAATCCAGTTATCTAGTGCGCGAGGCGCTGCCGGCGTACATCCTGCACGGCCGCAAAGGCTCCTTTATCAAATCGAAGTCGGACATACAGGAAGCGCTGCTCATGAAAGGCGTGCTGCCCGATACGCCGGACTGGGGAGAGGAAGCGCCCGCCGAGTGGGGCCTGCTGCACACGGAAATAAACGGCAAGACCGTAAAAGAATACCTGCCCGGCGGCAACGGCAACTACCTGGATTATTACCAGGGCATTTACGCCGCGCTGCGCGAGCACAAACCCAACCCGGTAACGCCGGAAGACGGCTTGAACGTTGTAAAAGTAATTGAAGCTGTTTTCAAAAGCAGCAAAGAAGGCCGGGTGATCAGCCTGTAACCGCATACAGCAGCCCGTCCCCATCGCGCTGCACACTACCTTCCGCGATCAGGAACTGCAGGGTGTCCAGCACCCTGCTTTCCTCCGCGTTTACCTTGCTTACCAGCGCCTGCAGCGTTCCTTTTTCCCGCAGCGCTTCCAGGATGGCGGCGGACAGTTCGCCGAACTCGCTTGGTTTCAGTTCCCCTTTCGCTTTTTTTACACATACATCGCAAACGCCGCAGGGTTTTGCGTCGCGCTCCCCGAAATAGGCCACCAGCTGTTGCGTGCGGCAGGTGTCGTTGTTGCGCGCGTAGGCCGCCACCGCCGCGATGCGGCGTTCCATCACTTTTTTTCTTGCCTCCACCCGCGCCATGTTCACCTGCAGGTATTGCGCGCCCACGCGTTCTTCCAGGAAGTTGAGCTGCGGGCTGTCTTTACGGGGATAATACCGGATGATCGCCTGGCGGTGCAGCAATTGCAGGTCGTGCACCACGTCCTGCTCGTCGACGCGCATCAGCCGCGCCACCTGTTTTTCGAAGACGGGCACAGGGTGTTCGAGAATGCCTTCATAAGTGCGCAGCAATGTTTTGATGATCGGCTCCATGGAAGGGTTGGCCGTTTCGTATTCTTCCATGCGTTCGCGGCCGGTTACGAACTCCACCCTCGAGGGCAGGTACACGCTTTCGCTGAGCTGCCATACGCCTTCCTGCTCGAGGATGCGGAGCACGCTGAGCGCGGTGGTGATGTTGAGGGAGAAACGTTTGATAAATTCGTTGAGGTCGAAATCGTAATACACGCCTTCCGTGCCTTTGGGCACCTGCAGGTAATTGACCACCGCCTGGAACACTTCGCGTATCTCGTCCAGACCGGGGAACTGCAGCGGGATGCGGGCTTCCATTTCGGTGAGATCCCGTTCGGAATACAGCATCACGGCGTAGGCTTTTTGTTCGTCGCGGCCGGCGCGGCCGGCTTCCTGGTAATATGCTTCAATGCTGTCCGGCGGCGATTCGTGGATCACGAGGCGCACGTCCGGTTTGTCTATGCCCATGCCGAACGCGTTGGTGCAAACCATCACGCGCAGCTCGTTCTTTATCCAGGATTCCTGCCGGGCGGAACGTTCGGCGGCGGAAAGGCCCGCGTGATAATAGGCCGCGGAGATCCCCTGCGCGGACAGCAGGCCGGCCACTTCCTTTGTCTGCCGCCGGTTGCCGCAATACACGATGGCGGCGCCGGGCACGCGCTCCAGTATCTGCCGGATGCGCACGAGCTTGTTGTCGCCGGCCGATACGCTGTAGGACAGGTTCGCCCGCGCAAAACTTTTTACGAACACGGCGGGATCGCGCAGGTTGAGCCTGGCGCAGATATCTTCCCGCACTTTTGGTGTAGCCGTGGCCGTTAGGGCTAGAATCGGCGCGTCGGGGAACTGTTCGCGGATGGCGGCGATCTGCAGGTACGCCGGCCGGAAATCGTAGCCCCATTGTGAAATACAATGCGCCTCGTCCACCGCTATCAGCTTCACGGGCAGCACCTCGCAATACCAGAGGAAGCGGCGGCTTTGCAGCCGTTCCGGCGACACGTACAGGAACTTGATCTCCCCTTCCCGCGCCAGCGCCAGCACCTTTTCCACATCGCGCGACTGCATGCCCGCATAAATGGCGAACGCCGGGATGCCGCGTTTGTTGAGGTTCTCCACCTGGTCTTTCATCAACGCGATCAGCGGCGTTACTACAAGGCAAAGCCCGTCGTTCATCATCGCCGGCACCTGGAAACAAATGGACTTCCCCCCGCCCGTAGGCAGCAGCGCCAGCGTGTCTCGGCCCGCGGCAACGGACGTCACGATCTCCTCCTGCAAAGGCCTGAACTGCTGGTAACCCCAGAAGCGGTGTAATATGGAAAGCGCGGAAACCATCGTTATTGTTTCTGTAAATAGGGTAATGACCAGCCTTTTTTCAATGCGGTGAGCCGCACGGTGATCACCAGCAGGATGCTCGCCACCATGTTCCAGTCCTCGTCCACCCCAAGATGCCGCAGCCCGATATACAGCGCCGCGCCCGCGAGGCAGGCGGTGGCGTATACCTGGCGGCTGAAGATAAGCGGTATCTCGTTCACCATCATATCCCTGATCACGCCGCCAAAGATGGCGGAGATCATGCCGAGGATCACCGAAGCCCAGGGATGCACGCCGTAGAACAGCGCTTTTTGCAGGCCGATGACGGTATAAAAACCGATGCCGAGGGTGTCGAAAATAAAGATGGAACGGCGGAAACGCAGCAGCCGCGCGCGAAACAGCACGGTCACCAATACGCCCAGCGCGATGGCGACGATATAATTCACGTCTCCCACCCATACCGGGCGTACGCCGAGGATCAGGTCGCGCATGGTGCCGCCGCCGATGGACGTAACAAAAGCGGTGAAGCTCACGCCAAAAATATCGTGGTACATTTTTTTGTCCCAGGCGGCCAAAGCCCCTGAAATAGCGAAAACGAACGTACCGATGAGGTCAAGCCAGTATATCATGCAGTCAACCGGTTATGATATACGAATTAACGACAAATTTTTAATGGAGTACATTTTTGAAACGGAGACGAACGGAATTGATCGCCAGCACCACGTCCGACAGGCCCATGATAAGCGCGCCTACAATAGGGTTCAGGAAACCGAGCGCCGCCACGGGAATAGCCACCACGTTGTAAATAAAGGCCCAGAACAGGTTCTGTTTGATGGTGAGGTACGTATGTTTCCCCAGGCCCATCGCCAGCGGCAATGCGCCGAGATGGTTGTTGAGCAGGATCACGTTCGCGCTTTGCATGGCTACCTGCGTGGCGTCGCTGAGTGATATGCCGATGGTGGCTTTCGCCAGGGCGGGCGCATCGTTGATGCCGTCTCCCACCATCGCGGTGGGCGCGCCGGCCATCAGCGCGTCGATCTTTTGCAGCTTTTGCTGCGGCGATTGCTCGGCAAACACCTGGTCGATGTTCAGCTCCGAGGCCAGCTGCTCGCATTTGCGGCGCATGTCGCCGCTGAGCAGTATCGTGCGGATGTTATTTTTTCTCAGCTCCGCGATCACTTTTTTGGCTTCGGGGCGCAGTTCGTCGACAAAGTCGATCCAGCCTGCCAGCTCGCCGTTGCGCAGCAGGTAGACGCTGTGCGCATCGTCCCCGGTGGCTTCTTTTGCCATGATGTACGAACCCAGCCGCCATTCGTTGCCATCTTTGTCCCTGGCCGCCATGCCGGCGCCTTTATGCTCGCGCACCTGCTGCAAAGCCGTTTCCGGCACGCCTTTCCAGGCGGCGGACAAGGAACGGGCGATGGGGTGGGAAGAATATTTTTCGAGGCTGTACACCAGCGAACGGAAGGTCTCGTCTTCCAGCCCGATGGCTTTCCATTGACCGATCCGCAGTTTGCCGGTAGTGAGCGTGCCCGTTTTGTCAAACACGATCTGGCGGATGTTGCGGAACGATTCGAGGGTGTTGGCCCCTTTGATAAGGATACCGTTGCGCGCGGCGCGGCCGAGGCCCACCATTACCGCGGCCGGCGTGGCAAGCCCCATCGCGCAGGGACAGGCGATCACCAGCACGGCCACGCTCCGCAGGATGGCCACGCCCAGCGTAGTGCCCCCGATAAAATACCAGCCGATAAAAGTGAGCAGCGCAATGCCTAATACCGCCGGCACGAAAATGCCGCTGATCCTGTCCGCCAGCTTTTGCATGGGCGGTTTGTTGTGCTGCGCCTGTTTTACCAGGTCGATGATATAAGAAAGCACCGTGTCTTTCCCCGTAGCGGTCACGTACATTTTGATGCTGCCGTTGTCGAGGATGGTGCCGCCGATCACTTTGTCCTTTTCATTTCTTGCTACCGGCTCGCTTTCCCCGGTGATCATCGATTCGTTCACATGCCCGCTGCCCCAGTAAATGGTGCCGTCCATCGGGACCTTGTCGCCCGTGTTCACCAGCACGCGGTCGCCCACGCGCAGCGCGCTGTTGTCCACTTCGTCGATATGCTCTTTCCCTTTTTCGTCCACATGTATCTTCTTTGCCGCCGTATGCTGCATCTTCGCCAGCTCTGCAATGGCCGTGGTAGTGGATTTCACCGACCTTTCCTCCAGCAGGTTGCCCAAAAACACCAGCGTAAGAATGGCCGCGGCGGTCTCATAAAAAAGATAATCGTCCCCCAAACCCAGCAAAGTACCCGTAAGACTGTACGCAAACGCCGCCGTAGCGCCGAGCGTGATGAGCACGTCCATGTTCGCCATCCCGTTCTTCAGCGAGCGGAAGGCGCTCCGCCCGAAATGCAGCATGCCGACGATATACACCGGCAAAGTGAGCGCCAGCTGTACCCAGGCGTTATGCAGCCAGTGCCAGCTTACCCACATATGCAGCAGCAGCGGCGCGGTAAATACCAGGCAGAACCAGAATTTAAAAGTGAGCGTCGTATAAAAAGGTTTCGCGGCGGCGCCCTGGTCGGGCAGCACTACTTCGTAACCCAGGCTGTTGATACCGTTGATGATCTCGCCGGCGTTGGCTCCCTGCGGAACGTTGAAGCTTAATTCTTCAGTGGCTACGCTGATAGCCACGTCTTCCATGCCTTTTTTCTCGAGGTATTTGGAAATGGTAAGGGCGCAGCTGGAGCAGTTCATCCCTTTTACTTTGCAACTGATCGTTTCCATAGCTTATCTGAATTGTACGGGGGTTAACCGGATGCATTACAAAATTACCGCTTACCGGCTTTGGGAGAAAGTGATTTTATTGCAACCACGGTGCTTTTTACGGTCTGCGGCGGCGCGTTTGGGGCTATGGGTGGGGGTTAGGGGAAACGTGAACGATTATTGCAACAGCGGTGCTTTTTAGGCCGTACCCGCGCGGGATTAATGCGGCGGAATCGCTAATTTTATGGCTTATACCAGGGAACAGCGTATGAAGGTCACATTTTCACATGCGGAACTGCCGGAAACCGCGCGGCAGTTCTGGGAAACCTACGCCAACGGGCAGGTTTTTGCGATGAACGGCGAAATGGGCGTTGGCAAAACTACTTTTGTAAAGGCGCTTTGCAACGCCAAAGGCGTGGAGGATTCCACCGCCAGCCCCACCTTTTCCATCATCAACGAATACCGTTATACGGACGCGCGTCAACGGGAAAAGATCATCTATCACCTCGACCTTTACCGGCTCAAAAGCCTGGAAGAAGCCATAGAAGCAGGTGTAGAGGATTGCCTTTACCATCCCGACGCCATCTGTTTCGTGGAATGGCCCGAAGTAGTGGCCCCGCTGCTGCCGCAGGATACGATCTATGTATACCTGTCCGTAACGCCTGACCAGCGCCGCAAGCTGGTGGCCGGATCGGCCGACCCGGGGGAATTTGCGCCGTCGCTGCAATAATAAATGTATCTTTGAAAGCACCTAACACAACAATTTTCTACGATTATGGAGCCAAGGCCAAAAACTGTCGTGAGTGCCGGATTTACTTACTCTCCTTTGGAAGAAACGCTGGACGTGCCCCTGAAAAATTCCAGGCTGTTCATCGGCATCCCCAAAGAAACTTCTTTCCAGGAAAGCCGCATCGCGCTTACGCCTGATGCAGTAAGCATACTCAGCAACAATGGTCATCACATCGTCGTGGAACATAAAGCCGGCGACGGCTCGCACTTTTACGACACCGACTATTCAGAGGCCGGCGCAGAGATCGTGTATGATAAAAAAGAAGTGTTCAAGGCAGACATCATCGTAAAATCCGCCCCGCTGAACGATGAAGAGATAGAGCTGCTGCACCCGCACCAGATCGTTATTTCACCCATTCACCTGTCCGTGCTCAAAGCCGAGCAGCTGCAAAAGATGATGGACAAACGCATCACGCTGCTTTCTTTCGAGAACCTGAAAGACGACTCCGGCACTTATCCCATCGTGCGGGCCATGAGCGAAATAGCGGGCGGCGCGGTGATGCTGATCGCCGGGCAGTACCTCAGCAATTCCAACAAAGGCAAAGGCATCCTGCTGGGCGGCGTAACGGGCATCCCGCCCACCAAAGTGGTGATCATCGGCGCGGGCATCGTAGGCGAATTCGCGGCGCGTACCGCGCTGGCGCTGGGTTCGTCCGTGAAAGTGTTCGACAATAATATCTATAAGCTCAAAAGGCTGCAGAACAATATCGGCGTTCGTGTATTCACTTCCGTTATACAGCCCAAAGTGCTTGCCGAACAACTGCGGAATGCGGACGTGGCCGTGGGCGCGCTTTCGTCGCAAAGCGGCAGAACGCCCGTCGTGGTCAGCGAAAGCATGGTGAGCAATATGAAAGCCGGCTCCGTGATCGTTGACGTGAGCATCGACCGCGGCGGCTGTTTCGAGACCTCCGAAGTAACCACGCACGAAAACCCCGTGTTCAAAAAATACGACGTGATCCATTATTGTGTGCCCAATATCCCCTCCGGCTTTGCCGGCACGGCCTCCCAGGCCATCAGCAACGTGCTGATGCCGCTGCTGCTGGAAGCGGCTG
>CBINIO010000222.1:0-6891 GCA_966250725.1 uncultured Chitinophaga sp. | reverse complement strand
GCCGGAAGTAAAGGCGCAATGCCTCGAAAAACACCAGGCTTTCCTGTACGCCAGCAATTTCAGCGTGGGCGTGAACATATTTTTTGAGCTGAACCGCCGCCTGGCCGAGCTGATGGCGCCGCAGCCGCAATACAACGTGCATATGGAGGAGATCCACCACACGCAGAAAAAAGACGCGCCCAGCGGCACCGCCATCACCCTGGCCGAGCAGATCGTTGATGCGCTGCCCGGCAAAAAGTCCTGGGTGAACGAGCACACCGACAAGCCCGAGGAGCTGTACATCGAAAGCCGCCGTATAGACCCGGCGCCGGGCACGCATATCGTGAATTACCACTCCGCCATCGACGATATTACCATCATTCACACCGCGCATTCACGCGAGGGATTTGCCGCCGGCGCCGTTATTGCCGCGGAATGGCTGAAAGGCAAAAAAGGCGTGTTCACGATGAAGGATGTATTGAGCCTGTAAATGGCCCGCAAAGCGGCAGTCGGGCCGCAAAAACGGCAGCTTTTTGTTATATTTGTGTTTTGGGAGTGCAAAAAACAATAAGGAGCATCAACGAATATGTTGTCTAAAAAAACACAGTATGCGTTCCACGCATTAATTTACCTGGCGGAAAATGTTGATAAAGGCCCCATACTGATCTCGGAGATCGCGGCGGAGAAGAGTATTTCCATCAAGTTCCTGGAAAATATCCTTCTCGAATTAAAGAACGCCGGCATCCTGGGAAGTAAAAAAGGCAAAGGCGGAGGGTATTACCTCATGCGCACGCCCAAAGACATCCCTTTGGCGCGCATCATCCGTTTGCTGGACGGGCCGATCGCATTACTGCCCTGCGTGAGCCTGAACTATTACGAGCGCTGCGAGAACTGCAGGGACGAAGCGATCTGCGGTCTCCACGAAGTGATGAGCCGGGTAAGGGACGCCACCCTCAAACTACTGGAAAACAAATCCCTCAAAGACATTCTGACGAGGGATTAACATTGTTATATGGGTTTATAAGCAGGGAAAGGCCGTGGGTCTTTCCCTTTTTTTGTTAATGAAGTGAATGCAAATGCTTTAAAGTTGTTAACGGCAGCATATTTAAAAATACTCACAATTAGGTATTGCAAACCGTTCTCCCCTCCGATAACTTTGTGTATAACAACGTACTAGGTACTGAATCACACCTGGAAAACAAGTTACCAGGTATACCTGTTGCAATGGAAATAGCGGCACTCCCCCTACCCCTGTCAACGCGTATACTTTTAATCCGCATTTCAGAGAGTTTGATGATAAAACGTTCCCCAGGAAAGTTGCAAGAGCTCCGGATACCGGGGCTCTTCTTTTTTAAATCACGTTGATAATCACCAATTTATATCCCCACGGCAATATTTTTCTCCACACTCATCATTTTAGTCTATCTTTTTTATAGGTTTTATGTATTTTTGCTTCCAAGGCAACGAGAGGAAGTATTTATGAAAGATCTAGCAGGGCTGGTGGCCCAACAAAAGGACATTGCAGCAGGAATACGCATATTAACAGAAGAATTCCCGGGCGCAGTCGCTTTTTCCACTTCGTTTGGTCAGGAAGACCAGGTACTGGCAGACATCATCTGGCGTAACCAACTGCCCGTCCGCGTGTTTACGCTGGATACGGGACGCCTCTTCCAGGAAACCTACGACCTGATGGACCTCACCCTCGCCCGTTACAAACAGCACTTCGAGGTGTATTTTCCCGAAACCGCGGCCGTGGAGGCGCTGGTAAAGGAAAAAGGAGCGAACAGCTTTTACGAATCGGTGGAAAACCGCAAGGAATGCTGTTACATCCGGAAAGTAGTACCCCTCAACCGCGCCCTGCAAGGCACAAAGGTCTGGATCACCGGGCTGCGCGCCGAACAGAGCGAGAACCGCCAGGATATGCCCGCGCTGGAATGGGATGAAAGCAGGCAGCTGTGGAAATACAACCCGCTCATCCACATGACGTACGACGAAATGATCGCATACCTGAAGGAACATAACGTGCCGTACAATAAGCTGCACGACAAAGGTTTTATCAGCATCGGCTGCGCACCCTGCACCCGGGCCATAGAACCGGGGGAACATCCACGCGCCGGCCGCTGGTGGTGGGAAACCTCGAAAAAAGAATGCGGCTTACACAGCAGTTGATCAAGTTTAATAGCAAGATAATGAGTAGTATTCAATGGCAATTTCCGCGGGCCCTGGAAGATGAGGCCATCTACATCCTCCGCGAAACCGCAGCGCAATTTGAAAAGCCCGCCATCCTTTTTTCCGGCGGCAAAGACTCTATCACCCTCGTACGCCTGGCCCAGAAAGCCTTTCACCCGGGGAAGATCCCTTTTCCATTATTACATGTGGACACCGGTCATAACTTCCCCGAAACCATCCAGTTCCGCGACTGGCTTGTGGAATCCCTCGGCCTGGAGCTGATCGTGCGCAAAGTGCAGGACAGTATCGACCAGGGGAAAGCAAAGGAAGAAACCGGCAAATACGCTTCCCGCAACGCCCTTCAAACCGTTACCCTCCTCGACGCCATCGAAGAGCTGAAGTTCGACGCCTGCATCGGCGGCGCCCGCCGCGATGAAGAAAAGGCCCGCGCCAAGGAAAGGATCTTTTCCGTACGCGACGAGTTCGGCAGCTGGAACGCCAAAATACAACGCCCCGAACTGTTCGACCATCTCAACGGGAGGATACACATCGGGGAGAACGTGCGCGTGTTCCCTATTTCCAACTGGACGGAGCTGGACGTATGGAATTATATCCGCGAAGAAAATCTCGCCATCCCTTCCATCTACTTCTCCCACGAACGCGAGATCATCGAGCGCGACGGGATGTACTGGCCTTATTCGGAATTTCTCAATACTTCCGAAGAAGAAGTGCCTTTCCGCACGAAAGTACGCTTCCGCACGGTGGGCGACATGACCTGCACCGCGGCCGTATTGTCCGACGCTGACAAGCTGGAAGACATCATCACCGAAATACTCGCCGCCAAGATCTCCGAAAGGGGCGCCAGGATCGACGACAAACGTTCCGAAGCCGCGATGGAAAAACGCAAGCAGGCCGGATACTTTTAATCACGAACAACGAATTTTTCAATATGGACGTTTTACGTATAACCACCTCCGGTAGTGTGGACGATGGCAAAAGCACCCTCATCGGGCGCCTTCTCTTCGACACCAAATCCATCACGCAGGATAAAATGGAAGCCCTCACGGCTGCCAGCAAACGCAAGGGGCTGGACTTCACGGACCTTTCCCTGCTCACCGACGGCCTCATCGCCGAACGCGAACAGGGCATTACCATCGACGTGGCGCATATCTATTTCTCCACGCCCAACCGCAAATACATCATCGCCGACACGCCCGGCCACTTTGAATATACCCGCAACATGGTTACCGGCGCTTCCACCGCCCAGGTGTCGCTCATTCTCATCGATGCGCGCAAGGGCATCGTGGAACAAACGTACCGTCACTTCTTCATCGCCTGCATGCTGCGCATCCCGCACCTGGTGGTGTGCATCAACAAAATGGACCTGGTGGATTATGACGAAACGCGCTACAACCAGATCACGGAAGATTTCCAGCAGCTGCTGAAAGGTTCCTTCTACGAAGGGAAGGACGTGCAGATCGTGCCCATGTCCAGTCTTTACGGCGAAAACGTGGTGACCAGCACCGAAAAGATCGGCTGGTACAAAGGCCTGCCCCTGCTCGATTACCTGGAAAAGATCACTTTTGACGCGGACGATCACGAGCACCCGGCCCGCTTCCCCGTGCAATACGTGATACGCCCGAAAAGCGAGCAGTACCACGACTTCCGCGGCTTCGCAGGCAAAGTGGCAAGCGGCAGCTTTCATGTGGGCGAAGAGATTGTGTCGCTGCACAACGGGCAGCGCAGCAAAATAAAATCCATCGAAAAATTCGAGCAGCAGCTGAGCTCCGCGCATGCGGGAGACAGCGTGGTGATCACGCTCGAAGACGAGATCGATATCAGCCGCGGCAACCTGCTGGCCACAACGGGCAATGTTCCCGAAGGCCGCAAGGAACTGACCGCGCAGATATGCTGGATGGACCAGCAGAAACTGACGCCCGGCAAAACTTACCTGCTCCAGCACGGCGCCAACCGCATCAAGGCAAAAGTGCAGCAGATACTGGGCGTGAGCGAGGTAACCACCAACCGCACCGAAGCGAAGACCGAAATGGGCCTGAACGATATCGGCCGCATTTCCCTCAAAACCGCCCAGCCCGTGTTCGCCGACGCATATGCAATAAACCCGGCCAACGGCACGTTTATTCTCGTGGACGAATTCAGCAACGCCACCGTGGCGGTGGGTTTCGTGGAATAACAAAGGACCATCTGTCAACTAAAATAAAAAGCCGGCGCAAATTGCCCGGCTTTACCTTTTTTAATCCCTGCGCAATATTTGAAACCGCGGTTACCCCGGCATTTTAATTCCCTTTCGCCATACGCGTTTCCCGCGGCTCCGGCGGCGTTACGTCCAGCCATACCAGCTTCACGCCCTTCCTGTTTTCCGGCGATCGCGCCAGCGTAACCAGCCTTCGTTTTTCCGCGTCATAATCCGAAATGGAAAACATCGCCACCTGCCGCTCGTCCGTCGAAAACACGAGGTTGCGGCCGGGGATGGTCTCTTCCCCCTGCAATTCGTAAAAGTACCCGTAACAGTTGCTGATATCACGGATGGCGGCCTGTTTGCCGCGTTCCAGCCGTTTATGCCTTTCATCGAGATCGTTCACGAGAATGTAACCGGGTATGTAGGTGAAAAACTTGTAACGGTCTTCCCAGTCCACTTTTTCCTGCACGTTCTCGCGGCTCTTCAGGTAAAACGGTTTCATGATCATCCCCTGGTTGATCTGCCGCTTGGGCACCATCCAGCTGTTGATCTCGCGGCCTTCCGCGCTGAAGTCCACCACCGCCACGTTCGCCAGCACCGTGCTCACCACCGTGGGGATATTGTTCATCATGCGCACGCGGTTGTCCAGCTCCTCGAACACGATGGCGTAAGAGCCGTCCGGTTTGATGAAGATGTTTTGCGGCACGCCGGCGTACTCTTCTTTTGGCCCGAACACTTCCATGCTTTTGCGGTTCACTTTGTCGAGGAATATTTCGCGGGAATAAGACACGTTCATGTTTTGCAGCTGCACCGTGGAAAGGAAGGTGCTGGTGCGCGGCGTTTTTTTATCGTCCTCTTTCACCGCCTGCATCAGCAAAAGCTGGTCGGTGTAAGGGTTATATTTCACAAAACCGCCGACGGTATTTACGCCGTTCGGGAATTGGAGGTCGTGGAAAGTAAAAAACACCATGCCTTTGCCGAGCGTGGCGAGCTTCATCACCGTGCTGTCCCGCAGGTCGGGCGTTTTATACGATTCCATGCCGAGTATGCAAAGCTGCTCTTCGCCGATCACGGCCATATCCCAGTATTGAAAAGGCTGGTCGTGATCGAAATTCTTAAACCGCGCGCTGCCGATCTCGCGGTGTTTCGCGCCGTAATGCACGACCTGGTAGCCGCCGTCCTCTTCTTCGGTATTAAAATACATCCACACGGCGTAACTCTCGCTCCATGGGTCTTTGATAACGAGAAAATCCGAAGCGGTAGTCGCTTTCTTTTTGCGGAGATTGATCTTGTCCGGCTCGGCGATCACGCTGTCTTCCTGCAATTGCCCGGAAACGCCGCTGATCGTAAGCCTTCGCAGCCGCGGATGTTTCAGCCCGCGGTCGCTGATGAACACCGCCGCGTTGCCGCCCGCTTCAAAAACCGCGTCGAGATGACCGCCTTTATACGAAGCAAAACTGACGGCGGAAGGCAATGTATCCACCCTTTTGTACGCGGAATCGAATAGCTGGATCGCGAGGCCCTCGCGGCTGGTATAATGCAGGAAAAGCGTGTTGCCGTTCGCCAGTTGCAGGATGCGGGCGGAACCGTTTTCCGGCTCGCGGAACGCGGGACTCTCGGCCACGGTGGTGAACTGCGCGTTTGCGGGAAAGGCCCACCACGCCAGCAGACAGAGAATAGTGGTTTTTCTCATAGGTTTCACAGGGATATGGCATAAATATACATAATTATTATCATATATTTTCATGTCAACAAAAAAGCCTCCCCACAGGGAGGCTTTCACAAAAAGGTCATTCCCTTCAAACTACATTCCCTTCTGCAATTTCAAATTCTTCAGCATATCCGCCGTCATTTTTGAAAGATCGAATTCCGGTTTCCAGCCCCAGTCCTGCGCGGCCAGTTCGTCGTCGATGCTTTGCGGCCAGCCGTCGGCGATCTGCTGGCGGTAATCCGGTTCGTAGCTGATGGTGAACGTGGGGATATGTTCTTTGATGGCGGCGGCGATCTCTTTCGGGGAGAAGCTCATGCCGGAGAGGTTATACGCGGAACGCACCTTGATGCGCGCGCTGTCCGCCTCCATCAGCTCGATGGTGGCGCGGATGGCGTCGGGCATGTACATCATGGGAAGATAGGTGTCTTCGTTCAGGAAACATTTGTAGGAGCCTTCGTCGAGCGCGTCGTGGTAGATCTCCACGGCGTAATCGGTGGTGCCGCCGCCCGGCGCCGACTTGTAGCTGATAAGGCCGGGATAGCGCAGGCTGCGTACGTCGATGCCGTAACGGGTGTTGTAATATTCGCACCAGCGTTCGCCGGCGAATTTGCTGATGCCGTAAATGGTGCCGGGCTCGATGATGGTGTGCTGCGGCGTTTCCTCTTTGGGGCTGTTGGGGCCGAATACGGCGATGGAGCTGGGCCAGTATACTTTGTCCAGCCCTTCTTCCTTGGCGATGTCCAGCACGTTGAGCAGGCTGGCCATATTGATATGCCAAGCCAGCAGCGGGTTCTTTTCGCCGGTAGCAGACAGGATTGCAGCCAGCAGGTAG
>CBINIO010000221.1:0-6899 GCA_966250725.1 uncultured Chitinophaga sp. | reverse complement strand
AAGGCAAGCTGTACAACAGCGACTTCATTACCGGCATGGAAATGAAAGCGGCCATGGACCTGGTGATCGAAAAGATAGAAAGTCTTGGCATCGGCAAACGCCAGATCAATTTCCGCATGCGCGATGCCGGCTTCAGCCGTCAGCGTTACTGGGGCGAGCCCTTCCCGATCGTGTACCGCAACGGCATTCCCGAAGCGCTGCCCGAAAACGAGCTGCCGCTGGAACTGCCGCATGTGGAGAATTACCGACCCGGCGAAGAAGGCGAAGGCCCGCTGGCGAACGTGACGGACTGGGTGAACCTGCCTGCCCCCGCGGGCACATCGCTCCGCCGCGAAACCAATACCATGCCCGGTTATGCCGGCAGCAGCTGGTATTTCCTCCGTTATATGGACCCGCATAACGATACCACGTTCTGCGACCGGAAAATATCCGACTACTGGGGCCAGGTAGACCTTTACATCGGCGGCACCGAGCATGCCGTGGGGCACCTGCTGTATTCCCGCATGTGGACGAAAGCCTTGTACGACCTGGGTTTCATCGGCTTCGACGAACCCTACAAAAAGCTGGTGAACCAGGGCATGATCACCGGCAGCAGCAGGCTGGTATACCGCGTACGCGGCACGAACCAGTATGTTTCCGCCGGTCTCAAAGACCAGTACGACACCGACGAGCTGCATGTGGACGTGAACATCGTGGACGGTCTTGAGCTGGACACCAAAGCATTCCGCGAGTGGCGCGCCGATTATGCCAATGCGCAGTTCATTCTCGAAGACGGAAAATACATTTGCGGCACGCTCTCCGAAAAGATGAGCAAAAGCAAGTTCAACACGGTAAACCCCGATATGCTCGTCGAGAAGTTCGGCGCGGACACGTTCAGGATGTACGAAATGTTCCTCGGCCCGGTGGAGCAAAGCAAGCCCTGGGAAACCAAAGGCATTGAAGGCGTGCACCGTTTCCTCAAAAAATTCTGGCGCCTGTTCATGGACGAGCAGAAGGGCCTGATCGTCAAAACCGGCGAGCCCACCGCCGACGAGCTGAAAATCCTGCACAAGACCATCCGGAAGATCGAGGACGATACCGAGCGCATGTCGTACAACACGGCGGTGAGCGCTTTTATGGTGTGCGTGAACGAGCTGACCGACCTGAAGTGCAACAAAAAAGCCGTGCTTGAGCAGATGCTGGTATTGCTGACGCCTTACGCCCCGCATGTTTGCGAAGAGCTGTGGCAGGCGATCGGCAACAGCGGCTCCGTGCTGGACGCCGCGTTCCCCGTATTCGACGAAAAATATGTCGTTGAAAGCGCCAAGGAATATCCTGTGTCCGTGAACGGCAAGCTGCGCACTACCATCAATATCTCGCTCGACGCCAGCGTGGAGGAAGTGCACCAGATCGCGCTGTCCAACGAGGTGATACAGAAATGGGTGGAGGACAAGCCGATCAAAAAGATCATTTTCGTACCCGGTAAAATGATCAACGTAGTGATCTGATGCCGGTTCTCATGATAGCAATCCCGGTTGGAATTTTTTCAATCCGATCACGGAGTTAGTCATCATCCAAAATGGCCGCATGATACCAATCCCGGTTGAAATTTTCTCAACCGGGATTTTTTCGTCCGGGACATTCCAGTCAGAGCAATCCCGCTGAAATGTACCCAAGCCGTGCGTACCGGCCTGGGTACATTTCACCCACGCCCCCATACTTTCACCAACAATCATGATGAAAGGTTTCCGCATCCGGCAATTCCTTCTTAATTTCCCATAACAATCACTAAAATCACCAGCTTTATGAGAGCTTTCATCCCCACCTTGCTGGCAGCCGCCCTGTACCTGCCGGCCCAAGCACAGACGACTGAAGCCTATTTCACCACGTATCCCACCCTTACGCCGGATGGGCAAACCGTGATATTCAGCTACGAAGGCGACCTTTGGGAAACAAACGTACAAAAGCCCCTGGCTACGCGCCTCACCGCTATGCAAGGGAACGAGACCCTCCCCAAAGTGTCTCCCGACGGCAAATGGATCGCGTTCACAGCCACCCAGTTCGGCAACGCGGACGTGTTCCTGATACCCGTGGGCGGCGGCGAGATCAAACAACTCACGATACACGAAGCCTCCGACCAGGTTGAGTCCTGGAGCTGGGACTCGCGCTTTGTATATTTCACATCCAGCCGCGCGGGCAATGCCCACAGCTACAAGGTGAGCATCGACGGCAGCACGCCCGTCCGCATATTCCCGCATTTTTTCAACCTGATCCACAACGTAGTGGAACACCCCGGCACCGGCGAGCTTTTTTTTAACGATACCTGGGAAAGCAGCTTCATGGCGAACCGCAAACGATACAAAGGCGACTTCAATCCCGATATCCAGTCGTACATACCTGCCTCGAAAACATATAAACGATATACCGACTACCGCGGCAAAGACCTCTGGACCACCATCGACCGCCGCGGCAATATCTATTTCACCTCCGATGAAGGCAACGGCGAATACAATCTCTACACCTTCGCGAACGGTGTAAAAAAACCGCTCACCAGCTTCCCGACTTCGATCAAACGGCCTTTTGTGAACGCCAACGGCGGAAAGGTGGTGTTTGAAAAAGATTACCAGGTATGGATATACGACGTCGCTTCAGGCAAAGCGGACAAGCTGCCCGTCAAGCTGTTCCGCAACCCGGTGCTTCCCAAGGAGCAGGACTTCGAAGTAAAAGGCCACATCACGCATTTCGACGTATCGCCCGACGGCAAAAAGCTGGCGTTCGTTTCGCGCGGCGAGCTGTTTGTGTCCGACATCGAAGGCAAATTCGTCAAACACCTGTCGCGCCCGGACGAGCGCGCCGTGCAGGTGCAGTGGATGGCGGACAACCGCACCCTCCTGTTCAACCAAACGCTCAACGGTTACCTGAACTGGTACACCATTCCCGCGGACGGGAGCGGCGGCGCCAAACAGCTTACCAGCGACAAACGCAACAACCGGCAGATGACCATGAACCGGAAACGCACGCAGGCCGTGTATCTTAGCGGCCGCGACGAAGTAAGGCTGATGGACCTGAAGACGCTGGCATCCAAAACCATCGTGAAGGACGAGATCTGGGCCTTCCAGAACGCAGATCCCCGCTTTTCCCCGAATGACGAATACGTTACGTTTACCGCCTACCGCAATTTTGAAACGGACATCTTCGTACATCACCTGAAAAAAAATGTCACGACCAACCTTACCAACACCGGCGTGACCGAAACAAACCCTTACTGGTCACCGGACGGCAAATACATTTATTTCACCTCTTCCCGCACCCGGCCCGCTTATCCCTTTGGCATGAGAGAACCCAAGGTGTACCGCGTGGCGCTGCAGAAGATCGACGATCCTTTCCGCGCGGATAAATTCGAAGAGCTTTTCAAAAAGGAAGAAAAAAAAGACTCTTCCAAAAACACCGGCAAACGCGACGCGAAAGACGATCCTAAAAAAGATGCCAAAGCCGCCGGTAAAAACGAACCTGTCGTAGCCGACATCACGATCGACGCGGAGAAGATCATGCAGCGGACGGAACGGATCAGCCCCAGCTTCGGCTCCCAGTACGGCCCTTATCATATTTCACAGAAGGGCGACAAGATCACTGTATACTTTGCTTCCAATCATGCGGACGGAAAATCCGCCTTATGGAAAACGGTGATGGAACCCTTCGAGGATAACAAAACCACGAAGATCGCCGGTACGGAACGCGGCGCGTCGGACATCTGCGAAGTTGACGGCAAGCTGTACACGCTTTCCGGCGGCAATATCCGCAAGCTGAACCCGGATGCCAACAAGCTGGAAGATATCGACATCGACCTTTCGTTCTACCGCAACCTCGACGCGGAATTCAGGCAGATATTTTACGAAACCTGGGCCAACGTGGAAGAGAATTTCTACAATCCCACTTTCCACGGCGCCAACTGGGCCAAGCTGCGCGACGACTATGCGCGTTTCCTCCCTTACATCAACAATCGCGGCGACCTTCGCACAATGCTGAACGACCTGCTCGGTGAACTGAACTCCTCGCACCTGGGTTTCAGCAGCTCCGGCGAGGAGGAAAAAGTGATGCTCAGCTACCGCACAATGGAAACCGGCATTGAGTTCGACAACCTGCAGCCTTACAAAGTAAACCGCATCATCACCAACAGCGCGGCAGACAAACATCGCATAGACATACGGCCCGGCGACGTGCTCACCAAAGTGAACGGTACGGCGGTAGATCCCACACGCTGCCGCGATCAATACTTTACCCGCCCTGCTTTTGAAAGAGAGATGCAGCTCACTTTCGAACGCAACGGCAAACCCTTCGACGTAAGGATACACCCGGATTCCTACCAGGCACTCAACGGCCTGCTGTACGACGAGTGGATCGCCGGCAACGAAAAACGCGTTGACGAGCTCAGCAACAACAAAGTGGCGTACACCTGCATGAAGAACATGGGCACCGGCGAGCTGGAAAAATTCCTGATCGACATGGCGGCCAAGCTCGGCAATAAGGACGCGCTCATTCTCGACCTCCGTTACAATACCGGCGGCAACGTACATGACGACGTGCTGCAATTCCTCTCGCAACGCCCCTACCTGCAATGGCAATACCGCGAAGGCAAGCTCTCCCCGCAACCGAACTTCGCCCCCGCGGGCAAACCCATCGTGCTGCTGATCAACGAACAATCGCTGAGCGACGCGGAAATGACCGCGGCCGGTTTCAAGGCGTTGAAGCTCGGCAAGATCGTCGGCACCGAATCCTACCGCTGGATCATCTTCACTTCCGGCAAGGGGCTGGTGGACGGTTCCTTTTACCGCCTCCCTTCCTGGGGCTGCTACACGCTCGACGGGAAGAACCTCGAAAAGGAAGGCGTTTCACCCGACATTTACGTGAAGACCACCTTCACCGACCGGCTGGAAAACAAAGATCCCCAGCTGGAAAGAGCGGTGCAGGAAGTGTTGAAGGATATGAAGCTGTAATAACGAACAATGACTATCACAAACCAACAGGGCCGGCCAGCACCGGCCCTGTTTCATGACAGCTCCTGCTCCATAAACGCCCGCAGCTCTTCTTCCAGCGCGAACATATTCCGCAAAGCCGTTCTCACCACGAATTGCGGTACGGGATCGTAATACATGCGGACGATGACCGGCCTGTTCCTTCCCGGCCGGTGCCACTTTTCAAACCCGCCGGGGACAAACCGGAACTGGAATCCCCGGGACACTAAAAATGAACGGAACGTATCCAGCGGAACGCCGGATGATAATGGTTGGTCCATGATAAAAAAGATAACGGTCAAACAAGATCGATCACTCAGGAGGCGCAGGCCCGCGGGTACGGCATATCGATCGTACAGATAAAACCCCGCACCTTCGTACCGTTCTTCATGAGCTGCAACATATCACCCACGCCCGTATTTTCATCCAGCGGCGGCCAGATCAGATCGTCCGCAAATCCCCAGCCCCGCGCCACCAGGTCGCCCTCCAGCGCGCCCTTCTGCAGCATCTCCCTGAAAAACTCCCGCAGCACCACTTCCAGGCAATCCTTCGCATCGCGGCGCGATTCCCCGTACCCCGTCAGGTCCAGCCCGGGCAGATGCGCATGAAAACATCCCTTATCGTCCTCGAACGTATATCCCTGCAACCTTACCGGGCAATAATCCCGCCCCGCAAGGTCCAATGAAAATCTGTCCATAAACATGCATTTTTTCACTACCCCCCAAAACTAAGCGGTAAGGGAATGCGGCGGCAAAAAAGAGGCTGAGGAAATCTCATGTTAAGAATAAAATATCTCCGTTTTTTGAATGAAATCTAAAAAGTATAATTATTAACTTGTAGTCATGAAAAGGACCACCACCCTCCTGCTGCTCTGCCTCTTCGCCGCCGCTTCGGCCCTGGCGCAAGACCGCAATCTCCGCGTCATGTCTTTCAACATCCGCTACAACAACGCGAAAGACAGCATCAACGCCTGGCCTAACCGGAAAGACAAGGTCGCTTCACAGATCCTCTTCCACCAACCCGCCACCCTTGGCGTACAGGAAGCCCTGTGGGACCAGATGGAAGACCTCGCACAGCGCCTCCCCCAGTACAAACACGTGGGCATCGGCCGCGACGGCGGCACCAAAGGCGAGTTCTCCGCCATTTTCTACGACACCACCCGCCTGCAGCTGCTGCAATCGCATACCTTCTGGCTTTCCGAAACGCCTGAAGCAGTAGGCGTTAAAGGCTGGGACGCCGCGCTTCCCCGCATCGTGACCTATGCGCGCTTCCGCGACCGCCTTACCAAAAAAGAATTCTATCACTTCAATACGCACTTCGACCACCGCGGCAAAACCGCCCGCCACGAAAGCGCCAAGCTGCTGCTCAAAAAAGTTGCAAAAATCAGCGGCAAACTGCCCGCCGTGGTGACCGGCGATTTCAACGCCACGCCCGACTCCGATCCCATCCGCGTGATCACGGACGAACAGAACCCGCTGCATCTCAAAGATTCCAAGCCGCTCAGCAAGATCCCGCACTACGGGCCGGACTGTACGTTCAACAGCTTCCAGGCGCACGAAACTTCCGACCAGCCGATCGATTATATTTTCCTGAAAGGCCCCTGGAAAGTGCTGCAGCACGCCACCATCACGCAAACATGGAGAGGACTGTTCGCGTCCGATCACTTCTCGATCTTCGCCAGCCTCAGCTTATAAAATATCCGTCGAACACCAAAAGGGGATGTATCGGTTCGATACATCCCCTTTTTATTGCGGGCGCCCGCCAGTTATGCTTTGCTTTCAGGGAAAGCACGTCCCGACAGGCAGCAATACGTTTCGTTTTTCCCCGAAGGCCATTTTACACGCTTACTAAGCGACAATCCGCCACCTATTACGCGCAGGCGCTGGCCTTGCGTCCGGATTTCGTCGA